>DUNZ01000051.1 GCA_012839085.1 Clostridiales bacterium | reverse complement strand
ATATAAAACGAATCCCCAAACAATTGTCGACTCTTTACCCCTTTCTGGTTGACAATCAAAATTCCTATGCTATAATGAAAATCGTAGTGAAATCATTCAAGCTTGCTTGAATTTTCTGATCAGAAGAACCATATCATGAACAGGAAATTTGTTCACGACATACTACATATAAAGGATTGTGAGAAATGGAATTAAAACAACAAATTTTAAAACTGCTCGAAGAAAATCGAGGGGAATATATCAACGGTGAAGAAATTGCCTCAAAACTTTTTGTTACCAGAAGTGCTGTATGGAAAGCAATTAAAGCCTTAAAGAAGGAGGGTTATCGTATCACAGCCGTTACCAATAAAGGATACTGTCTGTTGCCGGACAATGATATCGTATCTTTGGAAAGCATAGTTCCCTATTTAAAAGGGGAAGCAAGCACTTTCACCCTAGAGGTTTACCAATCGGTTACTTCAACCAATACCCTAGCCAAAGAACTGGCTGGCCAAGGGGCAAAGGAAGGTACCGTTATTATAGCCAGAGAACAGACTGAGGGAAGGGGTAGACTTGGAAGAAGCTTCTACTCTCCTGCTTCCACGGGAATTTATCTCTCCTTAATCTTAAGACCCAAGTTAGCTCTTGAAGATTCCATTCAAATTACTACTGCTGCTGCCGTTGCCGTGGCACAGGCCATTGAGCAAGTGGCTGGTGTAAGTACATCGATTAAATGGGTGAATGATATCTTTATTGGAGATAAAAAAATCTGTGGAATCCTTACGGAAGCCTCCATTAATTTTGAGAGCGGAATCCTAGAATATGCCGTTGTCGGTATCGGAATCAATCTATCAACCAAGGATTTTCCAAAGGAACTCCAGGGCATCGCTGGATCAATTTTTACCGAGAAACCTACGGATACCCCCATTACATCTATACTAATTGCCGAAGTATTGAATCAAATTGCCTTTCGTATGCATTCCTTAACAAGCAAAGAATATTTAGAGGAGTATCGAAAACGTTCATTTTTACTGGGCCGTGATATATTAGTTCTAAAAAACAATCAAGCCATACCAGCCAAAGCCATCGACATTGATGACAAGGCTCGCCTTGTTGTTGAATATGAAGATCATACTAGAGAAAGCTTATCCTCTGGTGAAGTAAGCGTACGACCCAATTAAATAAAATAAAGCTATGCCAAGAGCAAGGCCATTCTGAATTCTATAAACTATATAGAGCAAGAACATTCTAAATTTTATAAACTAAATCGTGCAAGAACATTCTGAATTTTATAAACTAAATAGAGCTATGCAATTTTAAACATTATAAATTGAAAGAAAGGAAAAGGCTTACTTTATCAGCCTAGCAAATTGGAATTATGAATAACTACAATAAACTCACAAAAAGCGATTCAAATTCAATTAATAGAAATAAAATTTATCAAAGCCAAAAAGTAAAAGACATGGTTCTTACCGCCATGTTTACTGCCATTATCTGTGTTATGGCACAGATCACAATACCGACTCAGCCAATTCCATTTTCCTTATCCCTATTTTCCATTTTCTTAACTGGTGCCCTTTTGAAGCCAAAGAGTGCATTCCTTAGCACCCTTACCTATATTCTACTAGGGGCCTTTGGTATCCCTGTTTTTGCAGGCTTCCGTAGTGGCTTTCAAGCTCTTTTGGGAATGACTGGTGGTTATATCATGGCTTATCCCTTGATGGCATTGGTTGTTTCTATTGTTATAAGAAAAGCAAGAAGGTATCAAGTATTCTGGCTTGTAACAGGAATGTTACTCTCCCTAATACTTTGCTACCTTCTTGGAACCATCTGGTTTACTTTTATATCCGGCAGTGGATTTACCTATGCCTTAAGCGTATGTGTTATTCCTTTTATCCCCTTTGATATTGTAAAAATCGTTCTGGCAACCATTACTAGTATCGTAATTAAAAAGACCCTTCGGGACATTTTATAAAAAATGTTACTAAAAGTACTTTATCTTAGGTACCAAAGTCCAATATTATCTAACTCAAAGGAGAAAAGAGTTCCTCTAATTCCTCCTTGCTGAGCTTATTGATAAATACTTCTCTAGAACTAATTATATGATCGGATAATTCTTTCTTTTTTCTTTGAAGTTTAAATATCTTCTCTTCTATGGTGCCTCTGGTGATTAGTTTCATTACATGAACCTTGTTCTGCTGCCCGATTCGGTAAGCTCGGTCAGTAGCCTGATCTTCAACAGCAGGGTTCCACCAGGGGTCATAATGGATAACCGTATCTGCACCGACTAAATTCAATCCTGTCCCACCAGCTTTTAAGGAAATCAGGAATACCTTCCCCTCTCCTGCATTAAATTTCTTCACATACTCGCTGCGATCCTGGATTGTAGTAGAACCGTCCAGGTAAAAGTAGGGAATTTCCATATCCTTTAATTCCTCTTCAATAATTTTTAACATGGAAGTAAACTGGGAAAAGACTAAAATACGATGATCATTGGCAATGGCATCGGTAATTACCTCCATAAGCAGTTCCAATTTTCCACTTCCACCTTGATAATTTTCAATAAAGGTCGATGGATGACAGCAAATTTGACGGAGCCTAGTCAGTGCTGCCAGAATCTTAATCCTACTTTTTTCAATACCGTTTTTCTCAATATCTGTATTAATCTCATTCCGTATATGCTCCAGATAAGATAAATAAACCTTCTTTTGCTCATCGGTTAAGTCGGTCAGCATTTTTGTTTCAAATTTATCCGGAAGTTCCGTTAGTACATCCTTCTTCATCCTTCGTAGGATAAATGGTGAAATCCGTTGATGAAGATCCTCTAAGGCTGCACGATCTTCTTTCATAATCGGCTTTTCATACATCTCTACGAATTTTGAATGACTAAATAAATATCCTGGCATAACAAAGTCTAAAATGGACCAAAGTTCCGATAAGTTATTTTCAATCGGTGTTCCGGTTAATGCAAATCGGTGCTTGGCATTGAGCCGCTTTACAGATTTGGCATTTTGTGAGGCATCATTTTTAATATACTGGGCCTCATCAATAAAGACTGTATGAAATTTAATTTGTTCGTATATGGTGATATCCCTACGAATTAAGGGATAGGAAGTAATCAGTACATCGTAATTGGAATAATTCTCAATCTTCTCCAAACGTTCTGTTGGGTTCCCTGTGATTACCTCTGTCTTAAGAAAAGGAGCAAAATTTTCAATCTCATCCTGCCAATTATAAATAAGCGACGTTGGACATACAATTAGAAAATGCCCATCACCTTTTTCTTTTTCCGAAGCGATGTATACGATGGACTGCAGGGTTTTTCCAAGTCCCATATCATCGGCTAAAATTCCCCCAAGTTCATTATCGGCTAAGGTTTTTAACCATTTAAATCCGGTCATCTGATAGGATCGTAAGGTTGCTCGAATCCCATCCGGTATCTTATAATCCGCTATGGTAGGATTTAATATTCTATCAATCAAGTTGGTGAAATCATTGTCTCTGGTAAATTCAAAATCTTTATCTGAAAATACCTTATCCAAATAAACCGCATGATGCTTTTCTAAGAGAACAGCATCTTCCTTCATGCTTTTATCATTAATATTTAAGGAATCCAGTATCTGGGCAATCTCCCCAATTGCATCGTCATCCAGATTAATAAAACTTCCATTTTTAAGCCGATAATATTTTTTCTTCACCTGAAAAGAATAAAATAAAGCCCTTAATTCATCCTTGGCTACATCACCAAAAGAAAAATCCAGCTCTAACATATCAATCTCAGAGTTCATTCGAACACCAGCTTTAAAACCTCCCGGTGAACGTATCCCTAATTTTCGAAAATCTTCTGAATAATAAAGGCTTGCAAAATCCTCTAGTTCCATGACTCTACCAGAAAGAAATTCATATATCTTCTCCTCATCCCTAAGAAGATAAAAATTTTTATAAGGATAGAAGCCCAATTGCAGAAGCTGCGTAATAATCTCATCTTCCTTTTCTCTTTGGCGTACGATAATATATTCCCCAGAGGATGGGTTTTCGAAGGAATTAAATTCGTTATCCCCATATTGGAACCTTAGCTCCGCTTTAATCTGGGATTGATACTTATCAAAATATAATTTTGCTTCCATATCACAGGTAACAAATCTACTAGCTAACTCTTGGGGGATATCCAGTTCCATAGTCTCATTAATCCTAGGTAGTACATGCTCAAGAAATTTATTCTTACTTTCTCCTTGGAAGACCAAAGGCTCTTTATCCTTCCCTAAGGTATTATAAAATGGCTTAAAATGCTGTATAAATTTCTTATCCGGTAGATAAATAGCACCATCAAAATAAAGTAATTCTCCGGTTTCTGTAATTGGCAGAACCGCTTCCTTACCTAAGTAATCCATGGTAATAGCATCTTCATCCAAGGATAATTGATAACTTACCTTAGGATTTCCTCTTACAAAACGCACCTCTGGATATAGCTTTCCGTATAGTTCCAAGGTAAAACTATTTCCATCTAAGATATCCAGCAATTTAATCAGCATATTTTTTGTCATGCTAACCTGGGATTTTGAAAATATTTTAGAAAAATGGGAGTTATCAATAATCTCCTGAATCTCATAGAGTTCCAGAAGAAAATCAAGAATGGCCTTTGAATTTTTATCAAAGGTACTCTCCCCATGAATATATTTAAATTCCTTACCAATCGCAAAATTTTGATGACGATAAATGTCGGATAGGAACTTTTTAATCGTCTGAATCTTATATTTTCGATTACTTCCTCCCCGGAAAGATACCAAGGCCCTTCCATTCTCCCCTTTTAAAATAGAGGGAATTGTAACAATTGTATCCAGCTGAAAGGTCTCCCCTACCAGATTAGTGTCCTCTTGAGACATAAAATAATCCAGGAGCTGCATAACCTTACGTTCTTTTGGGCTCTTAGACTCTGCCATCAATGTTCGTTCCTGATATTTCAATATAAATAATAAGGCAGCCACTACATGCTTGCATGCCCCCTGATCCTTCAATCTTGAAGGACAGTTGCAATTATAATCAAAGTAGCCATCCTCCTGTTCATCCACGGTTACGGAGTAATTATAGCTTCCTTTCACAATTAAGCGGTATTGTTTGAGAGAATTTGAATAGGTCGCATTAATTACACGGTTGTCTTTATAGTATTGTACCCCTCTAGCATAAACCGTATCATTAGAGGCTAAATTCCTAATCCCTGTCCGTGAAATCCGAATCATATAAGCACCCTTTCTATGGCAAGTAAACAACTACTAATATCAATTATACAAAATTTCATAATCACTGGAATCTCTTAACCAGAATATCTACAAAGAAATATCGTATCTGAATATTATACCACAATAAAAGAAAAAATGTAACGGAATAGAGAAAGAAATCATTGCTTTTTCCACTAATATATAATAGAATACTTAGTTAGAAAATCGACTTTTTATACAAGATTTTCTATTATCCTTAATCAGCTATTATCAAAACAATATGGAGGTATCTATGAGACATATCATCAGTCCGACCGACTTAACCGTTTCTGAGTTAACTGATTTGCTAAATTTAGCAGAGAAAATTATTCAAAATCCAAAAAAATATTCAGAGGTATGTAGAGGCAAAAAACTAGCCACTCTATTTTATGAACCAAGTACCAGAACAAGGCTTAGTTTTGAAGCCGCCATGCTGAATCTAGGTGGTAATATCCTTGGTTTCTCTTCCGCAGATACAAGTTCAGCAGCCAAAGGAGAAAGTGTTGCTGATACCATTCGAGTTATTTCTTCTTATGCAGATATTTGTGCTATGCGTCATCCAAAAGAAGGTGCCCCTTATGTTGCATCTCTTTATTCTTCCATTCCTGTAATTAATGCCGGAGACGGCGGTCATAATCATCCCACCCAAACCTTTACTGATTTATTAACTATAAAGAATTTAAAAGGACGGTTAGATCATCTTACCGTTGGTTTTTGTGGCGATTTAAAATTCGGTCGTACCGTACATTCACTCATCTACGCCCTATCCCGTTACAGCAGTATCAAATTTGTATTGATTTCACCGGAAGAATTACGAATTCCTACATATATTAAGAAGGAATTATTAGAAGCCAATGATATCCCCTTTGAAGAAGTTCGTGTCTTAGAGAAAGCAATACCGAAACTAGATATTCTCTATATGACAAGGGTACAAAGAGAACGCTTCTTTAACGAAGAAGATTACATTCGCTTAAAAGACACCTATATTCTTAACTCTAGGAAAATGTCCTTGGCAAAGGAGGATATGTTAGTTCTTCACCCCCTACCAAGGGTAAATGAAATTGCAACGGAGGTTGATGATGATCCCCGTGCCGTATATTTTAAGCAAGCAGAATACGGTGTATATGTTCGGATGGCACTGATTATGAAATTGTTGGAGGTGGATCTATGTTAACAATTGGAGGACTTAACCAAGGAATCGTACTGGATCATATCAAGGCCGGGGGAGCCATGAAAATCTATACCTATTTAAATCTTGATGGCCTGGATAATAGCGTGGCCATTATTAAAAATGCTAGAAGCAATAAGATGGGTAAAAAGGATATTATAAAGATCGAAGGTAAATTAAATGATATCGATTTGAATATTCTTGGTGCTCTGGATCATAAAATCACCATTAATATTATAGAAAATGGAGTGATTATTGAAAAAAGAAATCCCACCTTGCCAGAACGAGTAGATAATATTTTAAAATGCAAAAACCCTAGATGTATTACCTCTGTAGAACCATCTTTGGTTCATACCTTTAAATTAACCGATAAGGCCAATGGAACCTACCGCTGCATCTACTGTGAACAATCTTTTGATCGTAGATAATATCGATTTATTTATAGAATTAGAACTCCATTAGGATTTCAGATACTCGCTGTTATCCTTGGGGTTGATACTTTCATTTAATAATACTGAGCATGAGACTTTCAATATCATATGAGTGGGCGCAGACTTTCAATATCATATTATTATTATATGTGTGAAAGATAAAGAGAGGGCATATTGACGGACAGCCTAAGTTAAAAATAATTCTTAGATCTAACTTTTGCTGGTCACCTCATTATGCCCTCTCTCCTATTTAATTAAATTTCTGTCTCCATCCTATCTCATAATCCTATCTCATTATCGTCTATCTCATAATTCCAATTCTTTAGTTATTTCAAAATATTATTGTTCTTGAGACATCCTAAGTGATTTAGTCCCAATCCATTCTTCCATTCACCACATCCCAGTCGATATTTTCCATAAAGCGATCTATGTACTCTCCTTTATTATCTGCATATTGTAGAAAATAAGCATGCTCATACATATCAAGGACTAGCATGGGGGCAGAATATGCAATATTACCAAGGTCATGAAGATCTAAACTGATGTTTCTTAGTCGATTGCTTCTTTGATCAAAGGCTAATACAGCCCAACCTCGGCTCGCCTTAGCCGTAGCCATAAAATCCTCTTTCCAATTTTGAAAACTTCCGAAATCCCTCTCTAGCTTCCTAAGACTATTGGAATCTGGCTCATTGTTTCTTCCTCCAATGTTTTGAAAATATAATTCATGCAAGATAACCCCATTGAGGGCATAGGTTTCCCCCCTCTTACATTCCCGGTAATAACTAAATGTTGTATTAGCCTCCGCCCGGTCGGGATGGTTATTAAGAGCCTCGTCTACTTTATTGATACTTCTTACATATCCCTCGTACAATCGCATATGTGCTTCAAACTGCTCTCTGTTTATTACGGTAATATCCTCTGAATATTGAAAAGGAACCATTTCAATCATATAAAAGCCTCCCTATGAATTATTAAGCTACTGCTTTCAATTACTATCATACGAAGGCTTTTCCTATTTTATGATGAATGTAAATAAATCTTATAATTTTTTATTAATTTTATAAACCAGAAGGACTCTTATTATAATTCTTTTAATTAATCTTATGATAATTTTTTTAATTAAACTAATTATAATTCTTCTTTTTATTTATTATTTTTATTATTATTGAAATTCTTCTTATTATTTTTTTATTATTCTTGTACTTCTTCTTATTATTATTTTTATTATTCTTATTTTTCTTGTTCTTATTCTTATTCTTATTATTCTTATTTTTCTTGTTCTTATTGTTAATTTTAATCTTATTTTATTTTTAAAATATTGATCTTATATTCTGATTATTCTTATTATACAGATGCCTCTTATTATATAGATAAAGGCGCTTAGGATAAAGGTGCTTAGCCTCTTCTACTAATATGATTACCTCTTTCTTAGAAAAGTCCAGTAATTCTACCATCCTCGTCCACATCGATTCTCTCAGCCGCAGGTACCTTGGGAAGTCCCGGCATGGTCATAATGGTTCCAGTGATGGCAACAATAAATCCTGCTCCTGCAGAAACATATAACTCACGGATATTTATGGTGAAATCCCTTGGTCTTCCTAGTTTTGAAGGATCATCCGATAAAGAATATTGGTTTTTCGCCATACAAATGGGCAATTCTTTATATCCTAAAGCCTCCAAGTTCTTTATAGCATTTTCTGCAGCTGGATCGTAAGTGACTCCCTTGGCTCCATAGATTTCCCTGGCTATGATTTCAATCTTCTCTTTAATACCTGAATTCAAATCATAGATTGGTTTGTAATGGCTTTCCTTGGATTCTAAGGTGGATAGTACCTTCTTAGCCAGTTCTATACCGCCTTCTCCGCCTTTTTCCCATACATCGCAAAGGGCAAAATCACAATCTCTTCTTTCACAGAACTCTTTTACAAAGTTAAGCTCTGCCTCTGTATCCGTTACAAATCGATTAAGACTTACTACCACTGGTATTCCATATTTTTGAATATTTTCAATATGTTTTTCTAAGTTCACAATACCAGCTCGTAAGGCATCTAGATTTTCCTTTGAAAGTTCTGTTTTTTCCACTCCACCATTGTATTTTAATGCTCTTACTGTAGCCACTAAAACTACTGCATCGGGTTTTAATCCAGCCATCCGACATTTGATGTCTAAGAATTTTTCAGCACCTAAATCCGCACCAAATCCTGCTTCTGTTACTACAACATCCGCCAATTTTAATCCGGTTTTGGTTGCCCTTACACTGTTACAACCATGGGCTATGTTAGCAAATGGGCCACCATGGATAATGGCAGGGGTGTTCTCTAGAGTCTGGATCAAGTTGGGTTTTAAGGCATCCTTTAATAGAGCAGCCATGGCTCCTACCGCATTTAATTGTTTCACCAACACCGGTTGATTATCCCTAGTATAAGCTACCACAATTCTACCCAAACGTTCCTTTAAATCTTTCATGTTTTCAGCAAGACATAGGACAGCCATAATTTCTGATGCCACTGTGATAATGAAATGATCCTCTCTCACCACACCATCCGCTTTTCGTCCTAAACCAACAACGATATTTCGTAACACTCTATCATTCATATCCACACAGCGTTTCCAAACAATCTGATTTGGATCAATATTAAGGGCATTTCCCTGCTGAATATGGTTGTCTAGCATAGCAGCTAGGAGATTATTTGCTGATGTTATGGCATGAAAATCCCCAGTAAAATGTAGATTTAAATCTTCCATGGGGACAACTTGAGCGTATCCGCCTCCAGCAGCTCCACCTTTGATACCAAAACAAGGACCAAGGGAAGGCTCCCGTAGTGCAATCACAGATTTCACATTCATTTTTCCAAGGGCTTGACCAAGACCTACTGTTGTAGTCGTTTTACCCTCACCAGCTGGAGTTGGATTAATGGCGGTAACCAAAACTAATTTTCCGTCTGGTCGATCCTTAACCTTATTCCACAGGTCGTCGGAAAGTTTTGCTTTATATTTTCCGTAAAACTCCAAATCATCTTCCGAGATATCTAATAGCTTTGCCACATCTCTAATATGCTTTAATTTTGCTTCCTGAGCGATTTGAATGTCTGATTTCATACGTATACCCTGCCTTTCCACTTTGTATATTCATTACATTTCTGTAACTGATGGTCTTATCCTATAATAGACCTTAAACATTTTCCTGTAAATAGTATTTTGAGAAAAAATCCAATTCTTTGTATTAGTATAGTAAAATACTTGCCTTCTATCTGGATTTATGTATATACTATCAATTATAACGTTATAGTGAAATAATTACCTATTGATACTAAGTTTTATAGAAAGGATAACCCATGCAATACGATACTATTATTTTTGATCTGGATGGCACTCTATTAAATACTCTAGAAGACTTACGAGATAGTCTTAACGCAATTTTGATACAAAACGGCTTTCCTCAAAGAAGTCTGGAGGAAGTGAGACGTTTTGTTGGTAATGGCGTTAAAACCTTAATTCGTTTATCAGTTCCAGATACATGTTCCGATGAACAGGTGGAACAATTACTAATCCAATTTAAAGAGCATTATGGTAGGAACATGCAGAACAAAACCAGACCATATGATGGTATTATGGAACTTCTTTTGGATTTACAACGCTTTAATTACAAGCTTGGTATTGTATCAAATAAATTTGATGCTGCTGTAAAATCCCTTGCTAAAACTTATTTCGGAGATCTCATTCCCATTGCCATTGGTGAAACGGATCAGGTAAAAAGAAAGCCTGCCCCTGATAGTGTCTTTGAAGCAATGAGACAACTAGGTTCCGATCCCAAACAAACTATCTATGTCGGTGATTCTGAGACTGATGTTCGAACTGCAAAAAATGCTGGTCTCCCTTGTATCGGAGTAACTTGGGGATTTCGTAGCCGCCAAGTATTACGAGACGAAGGCGCTGACTATCTCATTGATACCCCAAAAGAATTATTAACCCTTATATAGGATTAGCTTTTATATAGGTCAACTCTTATATGGGCAAGCCCTTATATTGGCAAATTCTTATATAAGCAAACTCTTATATTGATATATTCTTATATAAGCAAATCTTGTATAATCAAACTCTTATAAGGCCAACTCTTATATGGGTATACTCTTATATGGGCACACTCTTATATGCCAGCTCATATATAGGATCTGGGAAGTTCCTGGGCTGATAGTTACCCTTGATAACATACTTTTAATCAAGGGTACTAAGAATAGCCAGGGATAATCATCCTGGAAAGATAACCGACCACGAGATACCTTGCATTTCATTCAGTGATAAATTCATATTAAGAAATACATTTCACAATATACTCTAAATATAATTTTACAATATTTATATCAGAGCAATGATATAACATCCTGGATCCAACTACATCTTCTATCTCGTTAAAAATCAACTCGCCTTCATCTCCAATGAGAAAATCAATTCCAACCAAGCCAAAGTCAAACTGGTCAATGATTGTATTAACTATCGTTCTCTCCTCATGGGATAATTCATATAAGTGAACCTCACCACCTAAGGAAAAGTTGGACCGAAACCCCTCCTTGGCAGTTCGTAAGACAGAAGCTATGATTTCTTTCCCAATGACATATACCCTTAGATCCTGATTTTTGCTACCAATCAAAGGTTGAACCACCAGATCAGACCCCTTGAGCCCATTCTGAATATCTTCTCTTTGTTTCATCTGATCCAAATCCATCATGTTGGAATCGAAATTGGGATTCCTATATAAACTTTTATTAGAGCCTATATTGGAATTTAAACTAGGATCCATATTCTCAGGTTCATATAAAAACACCTGACTTCCCCCATGACCATCCACCGCTTTGACTACCGAGGGCTGATTTATCTTTTCCAATACTTCTTTAACTTGAACATTGCGATAAAAGCTTGTATCTACCATGGGAATTCCGGTTTTGGCAAGATATTGATAAGTTCTTGCTTTGTCATTACAAATTTCAGACACAAAGGAATTGTTAAATACTTTGATCCCCATATATTCCAAGTGCTTACTAAGGAGTGGATAAATCACTCTGATAATGGCGAAGTCTGGTCTCTCTAACTCTGTTCCACGATAACTCAAAAACCATTGATGATTTCTAACTCCAAATTCTAAATCCTCAATCAGAATAAGCTTGACTAAAATGCCAAGCTTTTTTCCCTCTTCTATATAAAAATCTATATATCCTCTGTTATATACTGCACTCTTTTTTTCATAAATCAGCCACGCAACCATGATAGCACCGCCTAAACTTAAGCTTTACAATTATTATTACAAATTATTATAATTAAATTTTCATTATCTAATTTTTATTGAACTTTTATTGAACTAAATTGAATTCTTCCATTCAAGCAAATAATTCATAATCCGATCTGCCACATTAATTCCTGTACAATCGTAAATATTTTTAAAATGGGCATTGGAATTTACTTCACATACGATCGGCTCATCCTGGTCATCAAACAAAAGATCGATTCCGCCAAAATCCAGGCCAAGAATTTTGCAAGATTCTACCGCCAGCTCCCACTGTCTTTTGGTAGGAGTATGAGGCTTCATCTTGCCACCAATGGTAAGATTGGCACGAAAATCTCCTGTATTAGAAAAGCGTAACATACTGGCAACTACTTCATTTCCTACCACTTGCAATCGAAGATCCCGTCCAAAGCTAGTATAAATGTATTTTTGAAAAAGCATAGGCTTGCTTCCAATTTGCCTAACCTTATCCCTCAACTCTTCCATATCCTTCACTAGATAAACTTGTTGACCAAAAGAGCCAAAGCATTCTTTTACCACCATGGGAAAACCAAGGAAACTTCCTACTTCATCTAAAAATTCAACATTCGTATATCCAATATTCTCATAGGTGAATGGAGCGATTATGGTTTCTGGCATAGGAATACCAGCCTTCATTAATGTAAGATGGGTTAAGGATTTGTCATCACAAATTCGAATAGCCTCAGAGGAATTGAAAACCCGATAACCGGATTGTTCTAAGTACTGTGCTAGTCTTACATCCTTATCCCAAAACAAAATAAAATCAAGATCAGGAAGGGCTTTTGCTTCAGACAAAACAATTAAAACCTGAGCATTGGTCTTAAGTTCCATGGAAATTCCATGTCTCTTCGCAGCATCTAATAACCAAGTATGGATTTCGTTAAATTTATTCCAGTTTAAAAATTCATTTACAATTAGCCAGCCCTTCATGTCCGTCCATCCTCACTTCATACTTTGGGTTTTATCATGTATCAGATTTCTTATAGTGAATCTGATGTTTCCTTTGTGTCTCTTTTTCATTGTCTATCAGATTTTCTATTGAGTCCCTATCTCGTTTTCTTTATAGTGCAAGATCTTGGTCTATATATTTGAGTCTCTATTTTGCGCAAGATCTTGGTCTATATATTTGAGTCTATTATTTTAGAGTCTATTATTTTAGAGTCTCTATATTAACATAATAATATTATGTTAATTGATTCTCCTCCAAGAATTGTTCATATTGCTCCATCGTCATAAGCACTTTTCTAGGTTTGGTTCCTTCCTCAGGGCCTACTACCCCAACTTCGGATAACTGATCCATAATTCTAGCCGCACGGTTAAAACCGATCTTGTAAACTCTCTGCAACATACCTATGGATGCCTTATCCTTCTCTATGATAAATCTACCAGCTTCTACAAAGTACTCATCTCGATCATTATTATTCGCTGCTCCACCTTCGTTAATCTTAGCATTGGAGATTTTTTCGTGAACCTCCTCATTATACTGTGCTTCTGTATTATTATTCTTCAAGAAGTCTACCACAGAGCTAACTTCTTTATCAGAGACAAAAGCTCCTTGAACTCGAATTGGTTTTGGATAACCGGAAGGGAAGAATAACATATCTCCCTTGCCCAGTAACTTTTCTGCCCCAGAACTATCGATGATGGTTCTAGAATCCACTTGGGAGGATACAGCAAAGGCTACTCTTGATGGAATATTTGCTTTAATTAAACCCGTAATTACATTTACAGAAGGTCTTTGGGTAGCAATAATCAGATGAAGTCCTGCCGCTCTCGCCATCTGAGCAAGACGACAAATGGCATCTTCCACCTCACCGGGAGCAACCATCATTAGGTCTGCCAACTCGTCTATAATAATTACAATCTGAGGTAGTTTTTGATTGTTTTCATCATTAAGGTATTCTGCTTCTTTTATTTTTTCATTATATCCCTTGATATCTCTTACCCCAACTTCAGCAAACTTCTTATAACGGTCGGTCATTTCAGCCACTGCCCAGTTCAAAGCTGCGGAAGCTTTCTTGGGATCTGTAACCACCGGAATTAATAGATGTGGAATTCCATTGTAAACACTTAATTCTACCACCTTGGGGTCAATCATGATAAGTCGAACATCATTGGGATTGGCCTTGTACAAAATACTCATAATTAAAGTATTAATACAAACTGATTTACCCGAACCGGTAGCACCAGCAATCAATAAATGGGGCATCTTTGCGATGTCAGTAATCACAATTTGTCCACCAATATCCTTACCAACGGCAAAGGCAATGTTGGATGCATGTCCAGTAAAATCACGGCTTTCAATCAATTCACGGAAGGATACCATGGAATTTTCCTTATTGGGTACCTCAATTCCCACCGCCGCCTTACCAGGTATGGGTGCCTCGATTCGAATATCCGCAGCGGCTAGATTTAGCTTAATATCATCTGCTAATCTAGTAATACTGCTAACCTTAACCCCCTGTTCTGGTTGAAGTTCATATCGAGTAACCGCAGGTCCACAACTGACATTGGTTATGGTAACATGAACACCAAAGCTTTCCAGGGTATTCTGCAATTTCATAGCCGTTTCCTTTATATTTCTCTCTGTGGCAGCTGCGCCTCTTGATGATCTGGATTTTGGATAGGCTAACAAATTGACCGGTGGAAATATATATTCCTTCTCATTGGAGACTTGATTGATATTTAACTCTTCTACATCTGTAGAACTTTTGCTCTTGGAGACATGTCCCATTCTTTCAACAACAACTTCTTCATGATCTACACCTGTAGAACCCATCTTGCTTGGGATATGTTCCGATACTTCTCCTGAATAATCAGCGGGCTTGTCCCCTTCTAGAGGATTTATATTTGCTCCTACCGCATCCACCCCACTCCCAAACTTAT
>DUNZ01000005.1 GCA_012839085.1 Clostridiales bacterium | reverse complement strand
TACCTGCTCCTTCACAAGAAAATAGTACCCTCTCATAGAATGGAATCCTCCCATCGGGTTGTCATAGTCTATCATATGCCTTCTTTTATATTGATATTCTTATTCCTGAGGAAGCGAGGCTTCAAAACATAGAAGATAAGAAAAAATAAAAGTCATAGAGTGGCACTAATACAACTACCACTATATGACTTTTACGGAATCAATCCACTAATATATCTTATCTGCTTAAATCCTATCTGACTATATCTTTTCCACTTATATCTTTTCCACTTATATCTTTTCCACTTATCTGT
The DNA here is from genome assembly GCA_012839085.1 of Clostridiales bacterium. Classification (GTDB taxonomy): domain Bacteria; phylum Bacillota; class Clostridia; order Lachnospirales; family Lachnospiraceae; genus Mobilitalea. The sequence continues at coordinate 8,915 of DUNZ01000005.1, read as the reverse complement.
TCAATGGTTTATTGATCCAATTAGTAACTACAAATAAGCTTGAATTTCTTTACTACACTTTCCACTTATTTTAATAAAAGCAAAAAGCTTTTCAGTGATAAATTAATCTACATATACCTTTGCTGCCTCAAACTCATCCTGGATCTCTTTGCTTGGTGCTTCAGAAAGTAAGGACACAAGAAGGATAGCGATACAGGATAATACAAAGGCTGGTAATAATTCGTAGATATCAAAATATCCACCTAAAGGACGAATTAATAATTTCCAGATAAATACCATACATCCTCCTACAACCATACCAGCAACTGCTCCCTCTCTCGTTGTTCTTTTCCAGAAAAGAGAGAATAACATTAGTGGTCCAAAGGTTGCACCAAATCCAGCCCAAGCAAAAGAAACCACTTTAAAGATAACACTTTTTTCATCCAAAGCGAGCAAAATTCCTACTACTGAAATAATTATTAAAATCACACGAGATACCAGCATAACTTGCTTATCCGTTGCTTCCTTCTTAACAATACCCTGAAAGATATTTTTAGAGACTGCTGAGGATGCGATTAGGAGATAAGAATCTGAGGAACTGATGGTTGCAGCTAAAATACCGGACATTACTAAACCTGCTAGGACAGGAGGCAAGAGCTTTGTTGACAAGGTGATAAATATTCTTTCTGCATCCGATGCCATTAAATGCTCTGCAGGAAAAGCTGCTCTACCAATTAATCCAATTGCAACCGCAACAACTAAGGAAATGGCACACCATATGGTTGCAATTCTTCTTGCTTTTTTAATTTCAGAATTTTTTCTACTGGCTATAAATCGAAGCAATACCTGAGGTATTCCAAAATATCCTAGACCCCAAGAAAGCGTTGATAATATAACAAGAAATCCGTAGGAACCTGCTGAACCAAATAAGGGTGCTCCACTCTGGGATAACTGCTGTACATCATTCACCGTTTCCGGTGTGGCCACTCCTACAAAAGATAAGAAACCAGGAATTTCATTTAGTTTATCAAGTACAGCCCCTGGCCCTCCCGCATAAATAACGGAAACGATCATTACTACGGTTAAAGCCATTACCATGATAATTGCCTGCATAAAATCCGATACACTTTCCGCCAAAAACCCTCCAAGAAAGGTGTATAAAATAACAAAAATGGCACCGCCGATCATGGCTGTTTGATAGGAAAAGCCGAACAAGGAATTAAATAACTTACCTACTGTTACAAAACAACTGGAGGCATATACCGTAAAGAATACCAGAATAAACAAGGCTGCAATGGTCATAATTACTTTTTTCTTCTCCTTAAATCGATCACTGAAGAAATCTGGTATGGTAATGGAATTGGTGATATTAGAATAGGCATGTAGTCTTTTGGCTACAATGAGCCAGTTAATATAAGTACCAGCCAACAATCCGATGGCAGTCCAGATCGCTTCCCCTAAACCGATCCAATAAGCAACACCGGGTAAACCCATCAAAAGCCAGCCACTCATATCGGAAGCTTCCGCACTCATGGCAGCAACCCAAGGTCCTAAAGTTCTACCTCCGATAAAAAAATTCTCCGAATTCTCATTGGCTCGTTTTACAAAGTAAACCCCAATACCAATAACCAGCATCATATAGACAATCATTGTTAATAATATTTCTATATTATCCATATTAGTCCTCCCTCTAACCCTTTCAATCTTTTGCATAATCATACCAGATAACTATATTTTATACAAGTCTTCGATGATATTTCCTCTATAATTTTGCACACACAAAAAGCAATGAGTAATCTACCCATTGCTTTTTTGTTTATCGTACTGGACAAACTCCAGATTCACATTCTTTATCATTGATTTCCCAAACCTCTTGATCATCCAGCTCTGCTAATAATGCATAATCAATCGGTTTTACTTTTTTTATTCTTTCCTCATAATCTTCCTTTGTTGTTGATTCATAAGGTAATAGAGGATAAGTTTCCTCCATTAAAGGAAGGAAGGTTATTCCAACGATGCTATCAAAATTCTCATAAACCCACTGGGCTACATCTTCCCATTCATGCTCTCTTACATGTACGGTTATGGATGTATTATGGTCTGTCCAATTCTCCATAGAAAGTTTATAGAGATTTAGTTGCTCGATTGCTCCCACATCGTATTTTGTTCTACCCTCTGGTGCCTTTACAGGGAATTCGATTACTTTAATGGTTGCATCGTCCTCAGATTGGCCATTTTCGTTAAAGATTGGATAACTGCCTTGAATTTCGAGCATTCTAAATAATGGGTCCGTTTTATTAATACGAACTCTTCGGATATAATAATTGGAATGAGCAAAATGAATTCCTGAACTTACACCAGGCAAGGTAGATAGGCTTCCTTCTGGTTTAATGGTGGTCATAAGTTGTGGAGCAGAAATGCCCAATTCCTTACAATACTGCTCACCTTCATTATGAACAACCTCTCTTAGAGTTTTTAATAATTGCCCTAATTCTTTATAGTTCATCTGGGTCTTATTCATCATATCCATCATGCCTGTCAATGAAATTCCAATAATTCTATCTTCCGTCATTACCTTGTTCCATTCCGGAAGCTCAACATCAACTAAAGTCATACGAATGGCAACTCGAGTAGATAATCTTATAATATCCTTTAGCTTTTCTAGATTTAACACATGATCTTCTACAAAGGCATTTAGGTTATTGGTTGTCAAGTTACAGCATTGCTTTGATTGCAGTAAAATCTCCCCACAAGGATTGCATCCTTGAAATAAGGGCTTTCTTCTAGCGGCTTCTGTAGCATTAATAAAGCCTGGTTCACCATTGATTTTTATTGTATTTAAAATTTCACGAATCTTTTCCAGAGATGGACGTTCTGTATAAAGAATGGAGTTATTACTCATCTTTCGGTGAGCAATCTCCTGATCTTCGATCCATTTTCCATCAACAACCTTGTAAATATTTTTCTTTGCATTGATTACTTCTAAATCGTCCTCGTCACAGATTACCATCATGGCACTACGCCTTACTCCACCAGAAACCACATTTTCGCTAATAATGGTCGCTAAATCCAGTAAATCAATCGTTTTCAGCCTACCATCCTCATTTTGAGAGAAGACCTTATTCATTTTTTCAAACATTCTTTGGATGGATTTATGACCAGAAGCTCTTCCACCAAAGCGTTTTAATCTCTCTCCTTCCGGTCTTACATAGCTGTAATCAATGATTACTTTCTTAATATTATGAAACTCTTCTTGAGAAACTATTTTAAAATATGCTCTAAGTGCTTCGCACCAGCCTTCCTTGCTATCACCCACCTTAATTAGAATGGTATCCTTCTCATCAGCCAGCTCCTCCATCACTGTATCTTCCATCATTTCCTTAGATGTATAGCTACGAACTTCGCTATTGTAAATCCCTTCCATCTTAAGATGCCTGATCACAGGAAAATGCTTCATCAGATCCTTACTAATCCGGATGCCTACACCACTCCCTACCATAAGAAGGTAGAAAACATCCACTAAATCATTTAAGGATTGAAGCATGGTAAAGGAACAGTTATAATTGGATAGGGGATATTCCTCCACAACTTGAGTACCACCCATATATAAGGTCCTACCAGAGGTAAAGGTTCGAAGATGAAATAAATTATCAAATAATTTTTTTGCTTCCTCCACCTCTTCCTCCATATTTATTTCTAAACCTCTCTGTTTTTTAAACTTAATACCCAGATTAATATTGTACTCTGTTGTACGAAGGACGGTTTCAAACCAATTTTCCCTTCTTTTTTTATCTTCAAGATATCTTGCATAAGTACGCAAGTATACAAATTCACCAAGATGGCTAAAGGGTGCCTTTTTTTCCCTATAGTTTTCTAAGAATTCTTTTGTTAAAATTTGATTCATATTAAATCGTATCCTCCCAATAGCATATTTCTGCTGATTTTATTTTATCCAGTTAACAAAATATTAACCAAAAGACATACATATGTACTATATATTGTATTCTCAATTATACATATGCACTATATGTATGTCAACAGGAAAAAGACACAAATCAGAAATAATAATTGTTATTATTTTACATGGACAAAATCCCCCTTGCAAATACTTATAAAATAGGATATAATTTGAAAAAATAAATCATATACTGACAGTGTTGATAAAAGCTACGATTAGGAATTTCTTCAGAGAGCTGGTGTTTGGTGCGAACCAGTGAAAGGAATAATCTTTCCACTTTTGAAGCTGCTGATGATGAATCAGAGGCTGGTACCCTTTATCGTACTTTCGAGTGGCAGATATTCTTATCTGCAATTTGGGTGGCAACGCGGATACCTTCCGTCCCATAGTATCATGGGATGGAGGGTTTTTTATTATTTATTTTAAAAAGTCATTATATTATTTACAGTATTGTAGAACAAATATCAATAGGAGGAGTTATTATGTTAGACATTAAATTTCTCAGGGAGAATCCTGAAATCGTAAAACAAAATATTCGTAATAAGTTCCAAGATAACAAACTAGCCTTGGTTGATGAAGTTATTGCACTGGATGTGGAAAGCAGAGCAACCAAGCAGGAAGCAGATAATCTTAGATCGGAAAGAAATCGAATTTCCAAACAGATTGGTGGTCTGATGGCTCAGGGTAAGCGCGAAGAGGCGGAGGAACTAAAGAAAAATGTTACTGCACAATCCGATCGTTTATCAGCCCTAGAAGCGAAAGAAAATGAGTTACAAGAAAAAATCCGTACCATCATGATGACAATTCCGAATATCATCGATCCTAGTGTACCTATTGGTAAGGATGATAGTGAAAATGTTGAAGTTCAGCGTTATGGTGAACCAGTGGTACCTGATTTCGAAATCCCCTATCATACCGATATTATGGAAAAAGTGAATGGAATTGACTTAGAAAGTGCAAGAAAAGTAGCAGGAAATGGCTTCTACTATCTGATGGGAGATATCGCAAGACTACACTCAGCAGTAATTGCTTATGCCAGGGATTTCATGATTGACCGTGGATTCACTTATTGTATTCCACCTTTTATGATTCGTAGCGAAGTAGTCACTGGGGTAATGAGTTTCGCAGAAATGGACGCTATGATGTACAAGGTAGAAGGCGAAGATTTATACCTCATTGGTACCAGCGAACATTCCATGATTGGAAAATATATCGATACCATTTTGCAAGAAGATAGCTTACCCCATACACTTACCAGCTACTCCCCTTGTTTTAGAAAAGAGAAAGGCGCACATGGTATTGAGGAAAGAGGAGTTTACCGAATTCATCAATTTGAGAAACAAGAAATGATTGTTGTATGTAAACCAGAAGACAGTATGATGTGGTTCGATAAACTTTGGCAGTATACCGTCGATCTTTTCCGCTCTTTGGATATTCCGGTTAGAACCTTGGAATGCTGCTCTGGTGATTTAGCTGACCTCAAGGTGAAATCGGTGGACGTGGAAGCTTGGTCTCCTAGACAAAAGAAGTATTTCGAAGTTGGAAGCTGTTCCAATTTGGGTGACGCTCAGGCAAGACGTTTAAAAATTCGTGTTGTTGGGGAAGGCGGCAAATACTTTGCTCATACTCTAAACAATACGGTGGTTGCACCACCTAGAATGTTGATTGCATTCTTAGAAAACAATCTAAATGCAGATGGCTCCATCAATATACCAAAAGCATTACAGCCATACATGGGTGGAAAAACTATAATTAAATAAGAGGTTATCATTAAAGATAAATACCATAAACACAATGAAAAACTCAATTTAATATGGTGCCATATACACAACATTAATTACCGAAGCTAGGGATGGAAATATATTAGTGTTTTAGGTAAGAGGACATAAGAAATCATTTATGATAAATGGGCTGTTTCATAAATACAGCAAGAGGATCAGGGTATTCCTATAGGAATCCTTTTGCAATATTTTGTAACAGCCCATTTTATTTTTCATTTTCTTCTTTTAAACCATACTATAACTAATCATTTTCATTATGCATGCAGTTATCAATTGCGATTACTAGGGCACAGAAAAAGCCTGCATATTCTTCGTATGGAATATCTAATTCATAAGTATCGCCCCAAGACAACCATTTCTTATGGATACTTCCAAAGTATTGTCCATTTCGAGTAATGGTATAATCCATACTTAAAATATCTCCATTCACTTCAAAGTTACCCAAACTACTCTGTACATTTAACTTCTTTCTTAAAAAAGCAAATTCTTGATTAATGGTTGCACATAATTGATTCCCTTGATAGATTTCATATTTTGCTAATAGAAAAGTAATTCTTCTCCTTATAAAGTAGATTTCTCTTCCCTGGCGATCAAATAAATGAAGTTTAGCCCCTATGGTAAAAAGTTCGCTTTTCACATCAAAAACAACATTTCCATTACCATCGTAAATATCATATTTATCACCTAAGGCAAATATCCTTTGCTTTATATATAGTTTCATACTGTTGAACCTCCCCCTATATCCGAATTTTTCTCATCGTAACATAAGGAATCTTTTTTATCAATTCGTTTATGCTAAGAAATAAGAAATTTAAGAAAAAATATTTCTAATTGTTTAAATCTTTTCTTACTAGGAATCATAACTTATTGGAAATATTGTAATAATAGAAGTATTGGGTTTTATATTATAATTATAATCATAATCATAATAATATAATTTACCAATAATTGAAAAATCACTTGCAAGTTTTGGTTATATCATTTATAATCAAAGTAGTAATTATTACTATTATTCTTAAAGGAGGAAAAACACATGCCAGCTTTTCCAAATCCATTTCAAGGAAACGTAGAAAGAAAGATGACAAAAGAGGAACTCATTCAAGCAATCCGACTAAACATTGCAGGAGAGTTAGAAGCTATCTATGTTTATGATGCCCATGTACAGGCAACTACCAATGAAATAGCAAAAAAGGTAATTAGTGATATTCGAGACGAAGAAAAGGCACATGTAGGAGAATTAATGAAATTGTTACACCTGTTGGATCCGGAAGAAGCTAGATTATTTGCTTCCGGTGAGGAGGAAGTAAATGAAATGCTAAAAGATCTGGGAATCTCCAATCCTTCCGATGATTTAGCACAACCATCTTCCCCTAAAACCGTTGGTAGCCTTATCAAATAAACTTAGGAGGTGTAACACATGAGTTATTTATCAAGAGAAAGTGCTTCCTTACCTGATGGGTTATGGGAGCAAATAGATGCCACAGTCATCAATACTGCTCGAAATGTTCTTACATGTAGGAGATTCCTACATATATATGGACCTCTGGGAATTGGAACAGAAAGCATCAATATTGACGATGCTAGCCTCTTGGAAGAACACTTTGACAATGGATTCATCACCACCAAAGGAAGAAAATTTGTTGAAATTCCCACCATATATGAAGATTTCACTATTTTAGCAAGAGATTTGGAAAACAGTGAAAAATTAGGATATCCCGTTGACTTGTCTACGGCTGCCCAAGCTGCTGAAGCATGCGCTAAGAAAGAAGACAATTTTATATTCTTCGGTAACAAAGCTTATGGTTATGAAGGGCTTTTGACAGCTTCCAGAGTTCATAAAATCGAACGTTCCGATTGGTCTACTGGAGAAAATGCATTTTTGGATATCGTTTCTGCTCTTGAATACTTTACACAAAATGGGGTCTTTGGTCCTTATGCTTTGGCAATCAGCCCAGATTTATTTACTCAGTTGCATCGTATCCAACCAGGAACTGGCTTAATTGAATATGAAAGAATTAGTAAGATGCTTAATGGCAATGTTTTCACCTCTGCTGCTCTTGGTGTCGGAAAAGCTGTTATCGTATGCTCGGACGCAAGAAATATTGATATCGTAATTGGCCAGGATATGGCTACCGCTTATTTGGAGCAGACAAATTTAAATCATACCTTCCGAATTCTTGAAAGTATCTTATTAAGAATAAAACGAAAAGAAGCCATTGTGGTATTTGAATAATATTTAAGTTTATACAAATAAAAAGATAAAGGAGATATGCATATGTCAAGTTTTGTTGTATTTCGTTGTGAAAAATGTGGTAACATGTTACTTTTACTTAAAAACGGTGGTGGCCCTTTAACCTGCTGCGGACAGTCCATGCTGAAGGAAGAAGCCAATACAACGGATGCTTCCGTAGAAAAACACGTTCCTGAAGTTGTGAAAGAGGATGGAAAAATAGTCGTAACCGTTGGTTCTACTCTTCACCCCTCACTACCAGAGCACTACATTGAATGGATTGCCTTAGTATCCGATGACTCCGTTCAAATAAAATACCTGAAACCAGGAATGGATCCTATCGCAGAATTTCCAGAGGTTGATACAGGAACTGTATATGAATACTGTAATATCCATGGTCTATGGAAAAAAGATTTTTAATACCCTCATTAATAGATCCATATCCATGATTCATTGAAAAGAGGGAGATTGCAACCTATAGATATTTTACGGTTGCAACTCCCTCTTTTCATATCCAATTTTTTAAATTATTTTTTCCTTTAAATTATTGTAGTTCGAAAAATAAAAATAAGCCTATCCTTTATATCAATCGCCCATAGGGGTAGAGAAGCTGACTTCAATATTGTTATATTAATTTATATATAAGGAAGGCTTGACTTATTTTCCATTTTATGGTAATTTTAAATTGCCCCAGAATCTACTTATGAACATGGGAGAGACAAGAGATAAGATTAGAATCTCATTCTAAGCATTTTCTCTTTGTGTATTTATGTACCATCCATGAACTTTTGCTCATTGGAGTAAAGTACATATGAAAAACAGAATAGGAATTATGATGAATGATTGGTTGATTCATCTTTTATGCATCAATGAGCATAATCGGCTATGGGATCCGATTGTGCTTATTTTTATCTAATCGGACTACAATTCATAGCCAGTTAATATGAAATAGGGTTAATATTAAAAG
>DUNZ01000004.1 GCA_012839085.1 Clostridiales bacterium | reverse complement strand
GATATATATCCATGGCTGACTATTATCTGAAAATATGTGAAAACTAGAGAACCGCCGTATACGGAACCGTATGTACGGTGGTGTGGGAGGTCGGTAGATAAAATAATTATCTACCTCCTACCCGATTTTATAGAACACTATGATCATTTGATATTTTATAAAACATCTCAATTAGATGTTTTATAAATATATGAAATGGATGTTTAATGAGAATATGAAATGGATGTTTAATGAGAATGTGAAATGGATGTTCTAATAAATCTGTGAATAGGATGTATTATGAATCTGTGAATAGGATGTAATATGAATCTGTGAATTGGATGTATTATGAATCTGTGAATAGGATGTATTATAAATCTGTGAATTAGACGTTTTATAAATCTGTGAATCAGATGTTTTATGGATCTGTGAAATGGATGTTTAATGAATCTGTCAAATTGATATTTTATAGGAATATGTCAATAAATTAATAGTTTCCATCAAATAAATCAAGGAAAAGCAGGGCTAAATATATTTTAATAATTATAGAAGTAATTTCATAAAAAAATGGAGGGATTTTTATGGAAACAATGAGACAGGAAAAGCAGGCTTTGATTTATGAGTACAATGGTGAGACCTTAAGAGTTGAGCCTTGGGGAAAGAATAGTTTTCGGGTTCGCTCTACCATGATGCAAGAAATTGTAGACACAGATTACGCACTTCTTCCCCAAGAAGAGATCTCCCTAGATATTACAATTGGAGAATATGAAAGTAAAATAAGGAATGGAAAAATTACAGCTATCATGAAAGTTAATAGCTGGAATCATAAGTGTAGACTATTCTTTTATAATCAAAAAGGAGAATTACTTCTTGCAGAGCAGGGGGATGGAGGGGCTTTAAACCTCAATAGTCGGAATTTTAAACCATATCTGGGAGGAGATTTTGAACTGACCGTATCATTTGAATCCAACCCCAATGAAAAATTATATGGAATGGGTCAATATCAGCAAGATATTCTAAATCTAAAAGGATGTAATCTAGAACTTGCCCATCGAAATTCCCAGGCAAGTATTCCCTTTGTTCTTTCCAATTTAGGCTACGGCTTTATGTGGCATAATCCGGCGATTGGTAAGGTGTTCTTTGGGAAAAATATAACCCAGTGGCATGCATCATCGACAAAGCAAATGGATTATTGGATCACTGCTGGAGATACGCCGGATGAAATTGAGCAAGCCTATGCTAAAGTAACCGGAACTGTTCCAATGATGCCTGAGTATGGGTTGGGATTTTGGCAATGTAAATTACGATATTGGAATCAGGAACAACTGCTTGAGGTAGCGAGAGAGTACCATCATAAAAATATACCTCTTGATGTTATTGTATGTGATTTCTTTCATTGGCCACATATGGGAGATTTTCGCTTTGATGAAGAGTTTTTCCCAGATCCAGATGCTATGGTGAAAGAATTAGAGGAGATGGGAATCAAGCTCATGGTTTCTATATGGCCTCAAATTGCACTGGATAGTGAGAATTTTCAAGAAATGAAGCAAAAAGGCTTACTGGTAAAAACTGAACGTGGCGTTGAAATTAATATGCGATTTGGTGGTGAAAGTGTTTTTTATGATGCAACCAATCCTAAAGCTAGAGAATATGTTTGGAATAAGGTAAGAAAAAATTATTACGATAAGGGTATCGAGATCTTCTGGTTGGATGAAGCGGAACCAGAATACACGGTATATGATTTTGATAATTATCGTTATTACCAAGGTCCCAACCTACAGATCGGAAATATTTATCCACAGGCCTATGCAAGAACCTTCTATGAAGGACAAAAAGAAGCTGGGCAGGAGAGAATAGTAAACCTGTTGCGTTGTGCTTGGTTGGGTAGTCAACGTTATGGTGCTCTAGTATGGAGTGGTGATATTCATAGCAATTGGGAAACATTCAGACGACAACTTTGCGCTGGTTTACATATGGGAATTGCGGGTATCCCCTGGTGGACAACGGATATTGGAGGATTCTTTGGTGGCGATCCAGATAAGGAGGAATTTCGCCAGTTATTAGTAAGGTGGTTTCAATGGGGAACTTTTTGCCCGGTTATGCGACTCCATGGTGATAGAGAATGTTCCGACCGACATGTTTACCGTAAGGATGGCCGTGAGGTAATGTTTACCGGTGGTAATAATGAGATTTGGAGTTTTGGAGAAGAAAACGAGGCAATCTTAAAAAAATATATTCTGCTTAGGGAAGCAATGCGACCATATACAAGAAAACTTATGAAAGAAGCCCATGAATTTGGACGCCCAATTATGCGCCCCATGTTTTACGAATTCCCCGAACAGGAAATATGTTGGGACTTAAAAGAACAATACATGTATGGAGACAGCATGTTAGTAGCTCCAATATTATATGAGGATACAGAGGAAAGAAGTGTTTACTTACCCCAAGGACATACCTGGACCTTATTACACAACGGACAGGTATATGAAGGTAATCAGACCATTACAGTATCTGCACCGATAGATATTATTCCAGTCTTTATTAAAGATAATAATTTGAAAGAACTGATCGGAATGATATAAAATAGATTAGACATAAGGGAACCTGAGAACCTGTATAGACTAAATAATTTACACGATCTTAAAAGAGGTCGGCTCATCAAGTATGATGAGCCGACCTCGAACTATGTCTTGTGATTTATAAGCCACTTATACTAAATTTATCGATTACCTCCGTTCTAGTATAAGTAGAACTCTCTGGAATTTCCTTTGCCACTAAATAATTATATAGGTGAATAATTGGATCATGGCCTTGTCCAAATGCATCCTGGCGGAATACCTTATGTAAAACCCCCTTCTTAATAAGTTCCACAGCTTCTTCACTATAGCTTAAAGAGAAGAGTTTAGTCTGATCTAAAAGATCCATTTCTTCGATCGCTCTAGCAGCCCCTTGCACACCGTCGCCAATCATTAAGACAGCACTTACATTAGGTAGATAGTAAAGGACTTCTTTTAATTTTTTGTATACATCAATATTGGTTTCTACATCACTAATTTCGGAAGCAATCTTAATGTCGGAATACTTGGCCAGTTTAGAAAGAGCCGCATCTCTTCGAATGGTATTATTAATAGAGTTCGTATTGCCACTAAAAATAACAACTTTTCCTTCGTTTCCAATACTATTAGCAAGGATTTCAGCGGCCAAGGTTCCTTCTGCCTCTATATTAGGACCAAAATAGGATAGTCGTTTTTCTTTATCTTCAATATCACTATTAAAGGTCATAACAGGTAAATTCTTGCTTTGAGCCTTTTTAATCAACTCTTCAATCCCATTTACAAAACCAGGTAGAATTAAACCGTCACAACCATCATCAATTTTCTTATGTACCATATCTAAGAAACTTTGATCCGTTTTTACATAACCGTTAAAATCAATCTCTACATTTTTGTCTTTTAGTTCGGTTTGTGCATATAAAGCACCTTGTTTTACGGTTAACCAAAAGGCGTCGTTAGCAGGACTTATCATAACAAATTTAAGTGGTTTTTTACTTACTTCTTCAACTGGTAGTACGGATGTACGATATCTCTTAAGAAGATTTTCAATACTGGAAAGCATCTTTTTAAGGGATAAGGCTTGGTCGTTGATTTGCTCGTTTTCAGCCAGTGATTCTTCAGTAATGGCAGCCACTTCCTGTGTGATATTGGATATTTCATTGGAGGCATCGTGCAAGGAAGCACCCTGATCGCTGATTATTTTGGTATTCTGGCTAATCATAAGGGACTCTTCGTATACTTTTTTAATATCAGAATTAAGAATACTTGCATTGTTATTAATTGTATAGAAGGATTCCTTTACTGAATTAAAAAGTTCCTGGCTGGCAGTAAAACTACTTGTTACATTTTCAATACTTTCACTTACTTTTGAATTACTCTTTATAATGTTTGCTAATAGGTTATTAATCTTAGTTACGCTATCCATGGTTGCATTGGCAAGAGAATTCATTTCCATTGCAACTACGGCAAAGCCTTTACCTGCTTCACCAGCCCTAGCTGCCTCTATTCGAGAGTTTAAGGATAAAAGATTAAGCTGGGATGTAATGTTAATTATAATATTACTAATATCATTGATTTCTCCAAGATTTGCATTTAAGGTTTGGATGAAATCTGAGGTCTCATCCAGGTTGGTAGATATCAGTTGAACCTGTTCCGTATATTTTTCTACATGATCGGCACCTTCAGCGGTTAAATTAGCGGTGTTTTCTACAAAACTCTCAATGCTTCCTAAAGTGTTAGTGATGCGATTGGCACCGAGGCTAACTTTTTCGATACCCTCTAATGTTTGCCTTGCTATTTTTAACTGTTCTTGAGCTTTTTCTGCAACAATAGATATATTTGTTGCTATTAATTCATTTCCCTTATATGTCATATCGATGCTCTTGGTAACCTTTTCCACAGCATCAGATAATATAATTACGTTACTTTTCGTTGATTCAATATAACTTAGAAGATTGCGTTTCATATCATTAAAAGCGGAGGTAAGAACCTCTAAACCTTTTGTTTTCTCTGGAATGATATCATCTATATTCAGATTTCCTTCCGATAATATAACCGCATTCTTATCGATCAATTGAGCACCTTTAATAAATTGATATAGAATAATCAAAAGTATGACAGATATCACTATTAAAATGGGAAGAAAAATGGGTAAAATATAAGACCTAGTAATTGGTAATGCAAAGTAGAAAATGGTTAATAACATTAATAGAATAGGTACGGCAATCGATAGACGAATAATATGAGCCTGAGTGTTTTTTTGACTAAATAGAAAGTTTCTGATCTTTTTTAAAAGTTTCATACATACCTCCACCAAATTTGCATAATATCAAATTATTTTCTTAATTTTAACATTATTTTAAAAAATTAACAACTAGAAAACGACATATTTTTACGTTTATATAAGAAAAATAGATAAATTTATATGATTCTAGTATTTTATATTATAAATGATATAAATCGTTGTTTTCCTTTCATTCCCTTGGTTGTACTAGCTAGTTTTAAAATGATATCTTATAGAGAACAATCAAATAAAGAACAATCAAATAAAGAACAATCAAAAGATATCTTTTGATGAAAAAAGCTGCCGCTTTTAAAGCGACAGCCAAAGATTATTTTTAAGCCACAATCTAATAATATCTTATATTTTATATTTTTTAAAATTATGGAATAGAAACGCCTTAGGAAATAAAGCTTAAATTTTTGCACGAATCATTTTTCTATAATTCCTAGGTGCACTATGGAACATTTTCTTGAAACAAGTTGTAAAGTAATTGGGATCCGTAAAACCATTGCGGAATGCAATTTCAGTGATTGTTAAATCGGTATCCCGGAGCATTTCTTTTGCGGCATTTAAACGAATACTTAAAAGATAATTACTAAATGTTATATTAAAACTTTTCTTAAAATATCTGCTAAAATACTCCTCGCTTACTGCAAAATGATTTGCGATATCGGTTAGAGTAATATTTTCAGAAAACTGTTTTTCAATATATTGAACGATATCCTTCATTCTTTCTCCTGTTACATGATTTTG
>DUNZ01000003.1 GCA_012839085.1 Clostridiales bacterium | reverse complement strand
TTTTTCTATGCAATTATTTTTCACTTTTTAAGTGAACGTATAAAATCAGAATAAAACCAGTAACAATGCGGTGCGAAGCATCGTTAGAAATAACTAGATGAATAATCTAGGTTAAATACTTCTAAAAGTTTATTGTTTAATTGATTGGCGGTTTTTAGATCCTTACCAAAGGGTTTTTCAATAACAAGTCTGCTCCAGGAATCTTTTCTCTCTGCCATCCCACTAATCTGAAGTCCGTTGACAATGGTTTCAAAATATTCCGGTGCCACGGCCAGATAAAAGACTCGATTTCCTTTGGTGTTAGATTTTTGATCCAATTGATCGAGGAAGCTATTTAAGCCAGCATATCCGGTCATATCTGTAAAATCAAATTTATAATAATAAATCATTGGCTCCAATTTAGACCAGATTGTTTCATCGATTTTGTTTCTGGAGTGTTTATCAATAGAATCATGAATTTCAGCTCTATATTCTTCTACTGTTTTGTCTCTTCTACCCACGGACACGATGGCAAAATGTTTGGGTAATAGTTTGTCTAGTACCAAATTATATAGGGCAGGCATTAGTTTTCGGTGAGTTAAATCGCCAGTACCACCAAAGATTACTAGAACCGCTGACAAATCTCCATCTCCTTTATTCACCATTGATTTTGCTCCCTCCTTTGCTTATTTTTGTAATTTACCAGTGTGTATGGTAAATCCCTTCTTTATCGATTCTTTGATAAGTATGTGCTCCAAAATAATCCCTCTGGGCTTGTAGAAGATTCATAGGGAGTTCCTCGCTTCGATAACTATCGTAGTATGCTAGTGCGCTAGAAAATGCCGGAACGGATATACCAGTAGAAATTGCAAGCTTAACTACTTCTCTCCATTCCACCTGATAATTACCTACAATATCTCTAAAATATTCTTCCATTAAAAGATTGACTAAATCAGAATTCTTTTCATAAGCTCTGGTTATTTGGTTTAAGAATTGGGCTCGAATAATACATCCTCCACGGAAAATCTTTGCTATTTCTCCCAACTTAATATTCCATCCATATTGCTTGGAAGCTTCTCGTATTAAACCAAAGCCCTGGGCATAAGCACATATTTTGCTTGCATAGAGTGCTCTTCGAACTGCTTCCACAAAATCCTTAGATACCGTATCCATATTACCGGGGCCTTTTAGAAATCTACTGGCTTGCACGCGTTCTTCCTTCATAGAGGATAGATATCTTTCATTGACAGCCATGGTAATCGTAGGTGTTGGTACTCCAAGATCCAGAGCAATTTGACTGGTCCACTTACCAGTACCCTTTTGACCAGCAACGTCTAAGATTACATCCACCAGATAATGATCCGAGGCAATGTCTTTCTTTGTAAATATATCAGAAGTAATATCAATTAAATAACTATTCAATTCTCCCTGGTTCCATTCATGGAATACTTTATGAAGTTCTTCTGGAGTCAAACCCATAGCCTTTTTCATGATTTGGTACGCTTCGCAAATCAACTGCATATCCGCATATTCAATACCGTTGTGAACCATTTTCACAAAATGTCCTGCTCCGTCTTCCCCAATATAAGTACAACAGGGTTCATCATCTACTTTTGCACTTATGTCAGTCAATATATGTTCCATTTGTTGATAGGCTTCGATCTTTCCTCCCGGCATTATGGCTGGACCCATTCTAGCTCCCTCTTCGCCACCAGAGATTCCGCTTCCTAGAAAATAAAAACCCAATTGCTCTAATCGTTCACTACGGCGGATGGTATCTTTATAGAAGGAATTCCCCCCGTCCATAATGATATCTCCTTTTGAAATAAGAGGAATTAATTGATCAATGGTACTATCAACAGCCTCACCAGCTTTCACCATAAGAATAATTTTTCTAGGAGTTTCCAAAGAGTCTACAAACTCCTCTAAGGAATAATATCCATTGACATTTAATCCATCCGATTGTTGCAGTAATTCCTTGGTTTTTTCAGCAGAACGATTATAAACAGATACACTATATCCCTTATCTGCTATATTTAAGGCTAAATTTCTTCCCATTACAGCAAGACCAATTACACCAACCTGATTTTTCCCCATAGTTGTACCTCCTCGTATAATATCTTTATTATATTCCATGGAAACTAAAAATAACCTGTTAAGACCTAGCCTTTTATAACAAAACCATGGCCAAGCAAAGCATTTTTAATGGAAGCAAGGTCGATTTTCTTAGCAGCAGCCCCTTTGGGTATCGTCATACACCTTCCCACCGTAGAAAGCATTCCTGGTTTTGTGATATCCTGAAAACCTAGTTCTTTAAGAATATCAATGATTTCAGGATGTTGGTTGCTTAGTTCATATACGGATTTGCTTAGATCTATTGTCTTTTCTTCCATCCTATGGCACCCTTCCTCAAATTTTAATTTCAAATAAAAATATATTTTTTTAAGCTAAGAAAAACTAGTATGCCTTAATCTTGTAATTTCATTTGCTTGAAGTTTCATTGTTATATTTGGGTTATTTTGTGTTTTGTAAATCTTTTTTTATCCTATTATTAATAGACTATTTATATACTATTTAAACACTAGTTTTTCATACTAGAATATTTAACCGTTTTTTCAAACGTATTAAACCATTCTATATTCCTATATATACAAGATATTGAATAAAATGTATATAACATTATAACTTTATTATATCTGTTAAAAAAAAGCTTACTGTGATTCAAATCACATTTTGTTTAGAATACCAATTCTTTGAAAATATCTTTTACTGTAGTGATTTCTCTTAATCGATCTACATTATCACCAGCAAAGATCAATCCTTCCTCCGTATTACCACGAACTGCATTGATCAGAGCTTTTGTAATACAATATGGTGTTGTCTTGGGATTGCAATGTTCCAGGCAACGAAAACATTTTGTTACATCTTCTCTTCCCTCTTCTAACTTTTTCAAAAAAGAGTTATTAATTGCACGACCTGGTAAACCCACGGGACTGATTGTAATCTTAATATCTTCTTTGGATGCATTCAAATAAGCTTTTTTAAATTCATCACTGGCATCACATTCTTCGGTTGCTACAAATCTTGTAGCCATTTGAACCCCATCAGCTCCTAGGGATAGGGCATGTTTTATATCCTTTTGATCAAATATTCCTCCAGCCACAACCACCGGTATATTTACTTGATATTTTTCCTCATATTCCTTCTTACATTCTATGATTCCTTTTACTTCATTATCAAAATCAATCTCATCCATATCTTCCATCTGCTCCTTGGTAAAACCAAGATGTCCTCCTGCCCTGTGGCCTTCCACCACAAGCATATCGGCCGTTCTTTGATATTTTTTATCCCACATTTTTAATAACACAGCTGTAGCACGGATACTGGACACAATTGGTGCTATTTTAGTACGAAAACCTTGCACCAAGCGGGGTAAGGTTATGGGGAGGCCTGCTCCGGAAATAATAAGGTCTACACCTGCTTCACAAGCGGCTTTTACATAGTCTTCATATTGCTTTGTAGCCACCATAATATTAACACCAATCACTCCCTCCTTTGCCATTTCTCTTGCAAGTTTCACATGTTTATGAATGGCCTTTAGGTTGCTTGTTATCTGGTTTTTTTGAAAGTCAGGCTCATCATATCCGATTTGAGCTGTAGAAATGATGCCGATTCCACCCTCCTTGGCAACTGCTGCAGCAAGCCTAGATCTACTAACACCAACTCCCATCCCCCCCTGGATAATGGGAATTCTAGCGACTAAATCTCCAATAACTAATGGTTTCATATTCATTTTACTCCTCCAAACTGCCTATCATAGGGCGATTACTAAATTAGGTTATCAATTAAAAATACTTTGATTATCAAAGTAAATGTTATAAATCTTTCTGATTTTTTTATTTATTATAGCATACAGGGTGTATATGTCAATATATACTAGTAACATATTCCGTCAAACGTGGTAATCAATACTATATAAAAACAGGATAATTGATTTGATATTATGGAGTATATTCTTCATGATATTAAT
>DUNZ01000050.1 GCA_012839085.1 Clostridiales bacterium | reverse complement strand
TTGATCTTAGAAAATATGGTACTGCTAGACATGCAGGTTTTGGTCTCGGATTTGAGCGTTGTGTCATGTATCTCACTGGTATGAGTAATATCCGAGATGTAATTCCATTCCCCAGAACAGTAAATCACTGCGATCTGTAAAAAGAGAAAATCTTAATACCAATAGAAAATGAAAAAAAAACAAGACGCAAGGTTCGTAAATGAATCTTGCGTCTTTTCTAAAAATCTTTCTTATAATGATTATATTACTTGTTCAATATTAACCAATACCAGTAGGATACAAGCTATTACCAGTAGGATACAAGCTATTACCAGTAGGAACAATCTTTACCAGTAGGTTACAAGCTATTATTAATTTGATACAATCGATTATTAGAAGTTTACGATATCATTACCAATTCAAAAATCTTTTTCTTAAATAGACAAGATATCTGACATATCTATTTATTCTTAAATATATTGTCTTTTACACGATCCAAGGCAAGCAATAAAATGGTACCTAAGATTCCCACAGCAATAATCTCACCGATACCCACAGTCAACATAAAAAATGGAATCGAATCTTCAAAACCATATGCATAACGTAAAACCCAAGGGATAATTAGAACGTTTGCAACAATGGGTGGAATGGGTACCAAGTATTTATACCTGCGTAGAAGATAAGATAGGATAGCACCAATCAATGTAGCTAAGGTTCCAAATATAATATCAAATACATTAGCCGGTCCCAGGATATTACCTAATAGACAACCTATAGTCACTCCAGGGATGGCAGCAGGTGTAAAGTAAGGGAGTACCGTCAGAGCTTCTGCAATTCGAAACTGAATGGGTCCAAAGCTGGTGGACTGAAAGATTAATACAAGAACTACGTAGATTGCTGCAATCAAAGCAGCTTGAGTGATAAACAGTGACTTTTTCATTTTCATACTTATTCTCTCCTTTAGTTTTGTTTTACGTGTGGAAGGTTTCGAACACACGATGGTTTTATGCTGGAATACCCAAGGCTTGGGGATAGCAGCGAGGTAAACTATAACGTATTTCCAGAGAAATTGCAAGAGAATTTTAAATTTTTTATTTCTAGTGCACAGTTTTAGGCTTCTGAATCGTTTTATTATTGAAGGCAAATATTTCTATATATTCTCAAGTTGCTTTATTTTGATTACAGTAAGATTAATACAGGAAGGAGAAAAGTGTCTTGAAATCCTCAAATGATTTTATTATTACTTACTTTTTGCGCTATGGAAGACTAGTGTTACAGCTTGCTTTTCAGAACACAGCTAACATGCCAGAAGCAGAAGATATTACTCAAGAAGTTTTTTTGAAATTGATGGTGGAAGCTAAGGAATGGGCAGTTATGTGTAAAGTTTGAATTCAATGATTCCATGAATTTCGAAAGTTTCCGTGATGCTAGAATTGTTATAGTAAACAAAACCAACGGAAGCATTATTAGCGGAGCAGTGGATGCTAGCCAGCCGGTCAATGGCAACGATGAAAGTCAGGCAGATATGGTAAATGGAAAGATTATATCTTGCGGAGCTCAATTTGATGGAATATCCGATATAGAAATATTAAAAGATTATTATTTTGCCTTTGGAATTGATGGAAAGAGGACACTTTTCGAGGGTGAATGGGAATTGGATTTTGATCTTGAATATATGGATACTACCAGGGAGTATACAATATCAAAAAATATAAAGATTGGAGAGCTTGATAGAAGCTTGGAAAAGATAATGATATCTCCCTTATCTATACAATTACAATTGCAACCCTTATCCGATGGGAAATATAACAGTGAAGACCAAATCAATCTATTAAAAATGATAAACTCAAACATAAATTCCTTGAAGATTATTATGAAAAACAAGACCGAGCTCCTAGTCCATAACCTGTCTTTTGATGGAGATACAATTTATGCGGTTTTTCCAGCAGTTCTTGATTTAGATATGATTTTGGCAATTGATTTTAATGGGGTAAGGATAGAAATAATTAAATAAATTTGAATAAATTTAAAATTCCTACTTGACAAATTTAAATAAGGATAATATATTATTAATAACAGTAATGATTACTATAATCATTATCAAAAATTTATTTATAAGGAGGATTTTGAATATGTCATTAGTAGGAAAGCAAGTTCAACCTTTTAAAGCACAGGCTTATCAAAATGGAAAATTTATTGAGGTTACCGAAGAGAACTTTAAAGGAAAGTGGAGTATTGTATGTTTCTACCCAGCAGACTTTACTTTCGTTTGCCCAACTGAATTAGAAGACTTACAAAACAAATATGATACACTAAAGGAAATGGGAGCTGAAGTATACTCTGTATCAACAGATACTCATTTTACACATAAGGCATGGCATGATAGTTCCGCTACCATTGGTAAGATAAAATATATAATGATTGGAGATCCGTCTCATACAATTTCTCGTAATTTTGATGTATTAATTGAAGAAGAGGGTCTTGCAGATCGCGGTACCTTTATTATTGATCCGGATGGCGTAATTCAGTCCGTTGAGATTAATGCTGGAAATATTGGACGTGATGCAGATGTTATTGTAAATAAACTTAAAGCCGCACAGTATGTTAGAAATAACCCTGGTGAGGTTTGCCCAGCAAAATGGAAAGAAGGAGCTGCAACTCTTAAGCCAAGTTTGGATCTAGTTGGAAAGATCTGATTGGAGTAAGCCTATGGTATTAGATGCTGAGATTAAAGTACAACTGTCTGAGTATCTTAAGCTACTAGAAGATGAGGTTCTGATAAAGGTTAGTACGGGATCGGATCCAGAATCAAAGGATATGGTGGACTTAATCAATGAATTAGGAGCCATGTCTTCTAAGATTAAGATAGAGCAGGCGGTTTTACCTAGGACACCGAGTTTTTCAATAAATCGGTTTGGAGAGGATACCGGAGTGACTTTTGCAGGAGTACCTCTGGGACATGAGCTTACCTCATTGGTATTAGCGCTGTTACAAGTTAGTGGAAGACCACCTAAGGTGGATCAAAAGACAATGGAGCAGATTAAAAGTCTCAAGGGAAGCTATCATTTTGAAACCTATGTTAGCCTATCTTGTCATAATTGTCCTGAGGTTGTTCAAGCCTTCAATCTCATGAGTGTCTTAAATCCTGGAATTACTCATACGATGATTGACGGTGCTGCTTTCAAAGATGAAGTGGAAAGTAAAAATATTATGGCTGTACCATTGGTTTTTCTAAATGGAGAAGTCTTTGGCAGTGGTAGAATGACCCTGGACGAAATTCTTGTGAAACTTGGTAGTACACCGGATGTGTCAGAGTTTGAAGGAAAAGAACCTTTTGACGTTTTGGTAGTCGGAGGAGGCCCCGCAGGCTGTAGTGCAGCCATATATGCAGCTCGAAAGGGAATTCGTACTGGACTCGTGGCAGAACGTTTTGGTGGTCAAGTAAGGGATACCTTAGGGATTGAGAACTTAGTCAGTGTAAAATATATTGAAGGCCCTAATCTTGCTGACAACCTAGAGGCTCATGTAAGAAGCAATGAGGTTGACATCATAACAGCACAGAGAGTTTCAAGTATTGAGAAAAAGGACTTGGTGGAAGTTACCTTAGAAAATGGTTTGCTTTTAAAGAGTAAAACAGTGATTATCGCTACGGGAGCTCGTTGGCGTAACACCGGAGTACCAGGAGAAAGTGAGTTTAAGAATAAGGGTGTTGCCTATTGCCCTCATTGTGATGGTCCGCTCTTCCAGGGAAAAGATATTGCAGTGATTGGTGGAGGAAATTCTGGTATTGAGGCTGCCATTGATTTGGCAGGGGTTGCCAAACATGTGACAGTTCTTGAATTTATGCCAGAGCTAAAGGCAGATCTCGTATTGCAAGAGCGCCTGAATCGTCTAACAAATGTTACAGTAATAAAAAATGCTCAGTTAACAGAGATAACTGGTACGGATAAGGTGAATGGGCTAAAGTATATAGATCGTGAAACCGGTGATGAAAAGCACATTGATTTGCAAGGGGTATTTATCCAAATAGGTCTGGTACCCAATACAGAGTGGCTAAAGGATTCCCTAGAGCGTAATCGCTTCGGTGAAATCATTGTGGATGAACATAATGCGACCAGCCTTCCTGGAGTATTTGCAGCAGGTGACTGTACCAACAGTCCCTATAAACAAATTATTATTTCCATGGGGTCAGGAGCTACTGCAGCTTTAAGCGCCTTTGATTATTTAATTAGAAATTAAAAAGTGGATAGAAATTAATAGGTTAATTTCCATATACCAAATAACTCCTTTGTATGAAATATGGTCTGAACTTATAGAAAGAGAGAGGGATAATTAAAAGATTACCCTCTCTCTTTGTGAATATTCTCTATAGAGGTCTCTTTTCCAAAGCTCATTTAATTTAGACAATAAAGCATTTAATAACCAATTGCCTTTATGAAACGCTATCCATCTATATCATCGCTATCTTTAATCATATTATAAATAAAAGCAAACAAATATAAAAATCAAACAAATATAAATATTAAATAAATATAAATATCAATAAACTTATCAATGAGAGTGTCTAGCTCTGATTTGTTTTTATATTTTACGGTACGATTCCCACTCATCTTTTGTTAGAGAGTAA
>DUNZ01000049.1 GCA_012839085.1 Clostridiales bacterium | reverse complement strand
TTAAAAAACATTTTACAAAAAAACACTTTGTGGTATAATCAAAATAGTGGATAAAAAATTAACAAATAAATATTTGTTTTTATATGCAAGATGAACAAACTAGTGTTCAATAAAATTGGTTGAGGTGTGCGATGGAGCAATATATTATTAAAGGTGGGAAGCCACTGATGGGTGAGGTAACAATCAGTGGTTATAAGAATGCAGCCCTAGGTATTATCGCTGCTGCTATTATGACAGATGAAACAGTTAAAATAGAGAATGTTCCTAAGATTAAGGATATCGATATATTATTACAGGCAATTGAAAAGATTGGTGCAAAGGTTGACCGTATTAATCGAAATACAGTTAAGATTAATGGTAGCAAGATTTCATCTTTAAAAGTAGATTTTGATTTTGTTAGAAAAATTAGAGCCTCTTATTATTTGGTGGGTTCTTTACTTGGTAAATATAAAAATGCTCAAGTGGCTTTTCCTGGGGGTTGTAATATCGGCAGCAGACCCTTTGATCAGCATATCAAGGGATTTGAAGCCTTGGGTGCGAAAGTAAAAATAGAACATGGCTCCATATGTGCTCATGCGGATGAATTGAAGGGAGGCCATATCTATTTTGACTGCACTAGTGTAGGAGCAACCATTAATACTATGTTAGCAGCCTGTCTTGCAGATGGGCAGACCATTCTTGAAAATGCTGCAAAGGAACCCCATGTTGTTGATGTAGCCAATTTCTTAAATAGTATGGGTGCAAATATTAAAGGTGCAGGAACCGATATTATTCGTATCAAAGGGGTACCGAAACTTCATGGAAGTGAGTATTCCATCATTCCAGATCAGATTGAGGCAGGTACATTTATGTTTGCAGCAGCTGCTTCCCAAGGAGATGTTTTGGTGAAGAACGTGATTCCAAAGCACCTAGAAGCCTTTACAGCAAAATTACTTGAGATTGGTGCTGAGGTACAAGAATTTGATGATTCTGTTAGAGTTAGAGTAAGTGGTCGATTAGGCAATACTCATGTTAAAACTTTAGTATATCCTGGATTTCTTACAGACATGCAGCCTCAAATGACTACCTTATTGTCCGTTTCAAAAGGAACCAGTATCGTAACAGAAAATATATTTGAAAATCGTTTTAAATATGTAGATGAACTTACACGGATGGGTGCCAATATTAAAGTGGAAAGTAATACTGCTATCATTGAAGGAGTAGATAAATTAACCGGTGCTATTGTTAATGCTCCAGATTTGCGTGGTGGAGCCGCTCTAGTATTAGCAGGGCTTATGGCAGAAGGATTTACGACGGTTGAAAATGTAGAGTATATTGAGCGAGGATATGAGAATTTTGAATATAAGATGCAACAACTAGGTGCAGATATTATTAAGGTGGATTCAGAAGATACAAAAGCGATTCGTAAGTTTAAATTAAAGGTTAGTTGAGATAGAAGCATATCATAAGAGATTAATATTTAAAATATTCTTGACGAAAGAGCAATTTCAGTATATTCTTAAGAAAATAAATTTTATATATAAGCAATATTTCTCTTATTCAGAGTGACGGAGAGGTAAGGCTCTGTGAAGTCACGGCAACCCCTTTTATGGAAGGTGCCAACCTGAGCGAGTAATCGAACAATAAGAGGATTTGATACACTATGAGTCAAGTCCGCTTATGCGGACTATTTTTTTATTAAGGAGGCTTACATGCAAAAGAGATTATTTACCTCAGAATCAGTAACAGAGGGACATCCAGATAAAATTTGTGATCAGATTTCGGATGCTGTACTAGATTCTTTAATAGAGCAGGATCCCATGAGTAGAGTTGCCTGCGAAACGGCCATAACAACAGGACTTGTATTAGTAATGGGTGAAATTACAACCAAGGGTTATGTGGATATTCAAAAAATTGTAAGGGATACCATTCGAGAGATTGGTTATGACAAGTCAGATTACGGCTTTGATGCCAATACCTGTGGTGTAATTGTAGCCTTAGATGAGCAATCAAAGGATATCGCCTTAGGAGTGGACAAGTCCTTAGAGGCCAAGGAATTCAATCAGGAGGAAGAATCAAGTCTAGTAGGTGCAGGCGATCAAGGAATGATGTTTGGTTATGCTTCTAATGAGACGGAAGAGTACATGCCTTATCCTATTTCCTTGGCTCATAAACTTACAAGACAGCTTACCAAAGTTAGAAAAGATGGAACACTTCCCTATCTTAGACCAGATGGTAAATCCCAGGTAACCGTAGAATATGATGAAGAGGGCAAGCCAATTCATTTAAATGCGGTAGTAGTTTCCAGCCAACATGATGAGGATATCACCATTGATCAGTTAAGAAAAGACATTAGAAAATATGTCTTGGATGAAATACTTCCTAAGGAATTATTCGATGAAAAAACAAAGGTATATATTAATCCAACGGGACGTTTTGTAATTGGCGGTCCCAATGGGGATAGTGGTTTAACTGGTAGAAAAATTATTGTTGATACCTATGGCGGCTATGCAAGACATGGTGGAGGAGCCTTTTCTGGAAAGGATTGCACCAAGGTAGACCGTTCCGCATCTTATGCAGCTCGTTATGTTTCTAAGAATCTTGTGGCAGCAGGTTTGGCCGATAGATGTGAGATTCAGTTATCTTATGCCATTGGAGTAGCAGAGCCCACTTCAATCATGGTAGATACCTTTGGTACTGGAAAACTATCGGATCATGAATTGGTAGAAATCATTCAAAAACATTTTGACCTAAGACCTGCAGGAATCATAAAGATGCTAGATTTAAGGAAACCAATTTATAAGAAAACAGCTGCCTATGGACATTTCGGAAGAAATGATTTGGATCTTCCTTGGGAGAGACTAAACAAAGTAGAAGATCTAAAGAAATATTGTAAATAAATTTTAAGCAGGATGGAGTAGATATTATGAAAATTAGGGGAAGGCTAATCGTAGCGTTTATAATCATGATAACAATGCCCATTGTTTTGATTACCGCAGCTACTAGTGCGATTGTTACTCTTCAGTTAAACTCCATCTATGAAAGCTATGATATAGAGACAAACACCGTAGAAGTGATATCCAATCCCATTCGAATATTAAATCGCCTTACTCGGGGTGTTTATAATGAGATAAAATTAGCGGCCTTAAAAACACCTCAAAAACTAGAGGATGAAAATTATATTAAAGAATTAAATGATGAAATTCTAGTCAAGTACTCTTTTATTGCAGTAAGAAAAAACGATAAATATGTATTTGTAGGGGATGAAAAGAAACTAGGAATAATTTCCAATAGCCTACCTAAATTTGGTGTCTACAATACGGATGTGGATGGTGGTATTTATTTGGGAGGAAGAAATCCCTTTCTGGTAAAAACCCAGCATTTTTATTTTTCCGATGGTAGTGAAGGTACTGTCTTTGTCATTACTGATTTAAATAATCTAGTCCCTCAGATAAAAGCAGTAGCAGTACAAGGAATGATCTCCTTTTTATTTGTATTGATATTCACGGCAATGATTTTAAGTATATGGATTTATCGAAGTATTATTAAAAGGCTGAACATATTAAGACTTGCTACAAATCAGATGAAGGAAGGAAATTTAGATTATTCTGTTTCCTCTGACTTGGATGATGAGATTGGACAGCTTTTTGATGATTTTGAGGAAATGAGAGTTCGTCTTAAGAAATTAATTGAAGATCGATTAAAATATGAAGAGGAAATTAAAGAATTGGTATCGAACATCTCTCATGACCTTAAGACACCATTAACGGCTATAAAAGGCTATGCCGAGGGATTATTGGATGGTGTTGCTGATACTAAAAACAAGCAAGATAAGTATCTAAAGACAATACTTAAGAAATCCAATGATATGTCTGTTTTAATCGACGAATTATCTTTCTATGCTAAAATTGATAGTAATACCCTCTCTTATGATTTTAAAGAGATTAATCTTCATGAGTATTTTACCGATTGTATTGACGAACGATATCTTGACTTAGAGTTAAAGAATACAAGCATTGAGTATGTCAATCACTTGGATCATAATATAAGGGTAATTGCAGATGGAGAACAGTTGAAACGAGTGATCAGTAATATCATTGAGAATTCTGTGAAATACTTAGATAAAATCAGTGGGAATATCAAAATTGTCATTGAAAAGCAAGGAGACTTCGCTCAAATAGCCATCGAGGATAATGGGAGTGGTATAGCACAAGAGGATTTGCCTCATATCTTTGAACGCTTCTACCGGGCGGATACCTCTCGTAATTCCACAAAAGGTGGCAGTGGTTTGGGTCTTGCCATTTCGAGAAAAATTATTGAGGATCATGGAGGTAAGATATGGGCCCAAAGTCAGCAAGGTTTTGGAACTACCATATTTTTTACCCTAAAAATAGTTAAAAGTAATATCGTTGATGAAGTGAGTAGTTGTCCATAGAGAGAGGGGTGGTTTATATGAAAAAAATATTAATCATCGAGGATGAAATAGAAATAGCAGAGCTGGAAAGAGATTATCTTGAACTTAGTGATTTTGAAGTAGAGGTAGAAAATGATGGAACCCTTGGACTTAAGCGGGCTTTGAATGATGAGTTTGATATAATCATTTTAGATCTAATGCTTCCTGGTACCGATGGCTTTGAAATTTGTAAACAGATTCGTGAGGAAAAAGATATCCCCATCCTAATGGTTTCAGCAAAAAAAGATGATATTGATAAAATAAGAGGATTGGGTTTGGGGGCAGATGATTACATAACAAAGCCCTTTAGTCCAAGTGAACTGGTTGCCAGAGTAAAGGCCCATCTCTCCAGATATGAACGACTGGTAGGGTCGGGTAATAAAGAAAATCATGTGATAGAAATCAGAGGATTGACCATTGATAAAACTGCTCGTAGAGTGTTTTTGAACGGTGAGGAGAAAATATTAACCACCAAGGAATTTGACCTGCTTACCTTTCTCGCAGAAAATCCCAATCGGGTCTTTACCAAGGATGAGCTATTTCGTGAAATCTGGGATATGGAATCCATTGGTGATATTGCCACGGTAACCGTTCATATTAAAAAAATTCGAGAAAAGATTGAGATAAACACCTCCAAACCTCAGTATATTGAAACCATTTGGGGTGTAGGATATCGTTTTAAGGTGTAAAAAGTAATAAAAGTCCATAAGAACCAATTCTCCAGTTTTCCGAACGGATCATTAGAGACGATATTCATTGCATAACTTTGTGGTGAATTTAAGTTTTTAATTAGAATGTATAATTCTATATGAAAATTTGGAATTAATAGGACAGAAAAAGATTGACAAACAATTAACAATATGTTAAGATGAACCCAGCCAATTGATAAGGTGAACCTGACCAAGAGGCATGGGTGATATAGAATTTGATTTTCTGAAACAGAAGGAGTTTCCTGATGTTTAAGATGCAAGAATTTATATGTCTTTATTCCCTATGCCTTTGGCATAGGGTTTTTTGTTTTATCCACCCAGGAAGCAAAAATGTGGATAAATCTTAAAAAATATTCGGGAGGTGTGGATTTGGAAACAAGAATTGCCCTAATCGGTATTATTGTTGAGGATTTGGAAGCCGTAAGTAAACTTAATTCTATCTTGCATGATTATGGTGACTATATAATTGGTAGAATGGGATTACCCTATCGTGAAAAGAAAATCAACATTATTAGTATCGTAGTTAACGCTGAGGCCAATGTAATTAGTACTCTGGCAGGAAAACTAGGTATGATAAAGGGGATTAACGTTAAGACCATATATTCTAAAAAATAGGCAATGAAAAAGACTTGGAAGTTAAATTGAAATGAGGATTTAAGAGAATTTAATTTATAAAAAATTCTTTGAATAAGGATTAAGGGATCAGAATTAAGGGATATAATTTCAAAAACGAAATTTTTAATATAATAAAAAGAAGGAGTGAAGATGATGAAATACATAAAAGGATTATTACTTATGATACTTTGCCTTGGAATTTTAACAGGCTGTGCCGCCAATGATAACAGTCAGAATAACAATCAGCAAAAGGATCCGGAAAACATTTCAGATACAAAAGAAACCGAAGATAGGACGCAAGAGGATGGCAGCAATGGGGATAGCAAGGAAAGTGGGGAAGATCTTCAAAAAGAAGATCCAGAAACTTTAGAAGCTACAGAGCCTATAAGGATTGCATCCTTAAAAGGCCCCACTTCCATCGGCCTTGTGAAAGTGATGGAGGACGCTTCCAAGAATGCTAGTGCCAATTCATATGATTTTTCGATTATGGGAACAGCAGATGAAATAAGTACAGGATTAGTACAAGGGGATATTGATCTAGCAGCAATACCAGCTAATCTAGCCTCTGTATTATATAATAAAACCGAAGGTCAAATTATCCTAGGGGCAATCAATACTCTTAGTGTTCTATATATTGTTGAAACAGGAGATGCTATTCAGACCGTAGAGGATTTAAGGGGAAAGACCATTTACTCCACTGGTTTTGGAACCACACCCCAATATACCTTAAACTATTTGTTAAGCTCCTATGGAATTGATCCAGAAAAGGATGTAACCATTGAATATAAGTCCGAAGCAACGGAAGTGGCATCGATTTTAAGTGAAGCAGAGGATGCAATCGCTATGCTCCCACAGCCATTTGTAACTTCCGTTATGATGAATAATGAAAAGGTTCGAATTGCCCTTGATGTGGCAAAAGAATGGGATGCAATTAATATAGATAGTTCCATTGTTACTGGTGTACTAGTGGTGCGCAAGGATTTCTTAGAAAATCATAAAGAGGCCTTTAACGCATTTTTATTAGAATATGCTGCTTCCACGGAATTTGTAAATAAAAATATTTCAGAAGCTGCCGCTTTGGTCGAAAAATTCGACATCTTTAAGGCTGCCATAGCGGAAAAAGCCATACCTTATTGTAAAATCGCCTTTATCCAAGGGGAAGAGATGAAGAATAAGGTAGCTGGATACTTAGGGACTCTTTATGAGCAAAATCCAAAAGCAGTCGGTGGTAATCTTCCTGGAGATGATTTCTACTATATAGAGAAAGCTGAATAATTAACAAATTACTACGAAACAAGGGAAGCAAAATAATTAATGAATTACTACAAAACAAGGGAAGCAGAATAATTAATGAATTACTATAAAGCAAAGCGCCTTTATAAAGATATCAGGTGTAATTTTTCATAATTTATTATATTGAAAAGCATAAAAAGAGTGATAGAGACTAGATGATTTGAAGGAATAGAAATAAAAGAAGAACAGGAGTGAAAGGAGATATTCTGTGTTAAAAATCAAAAGAAAGATAGGAAATAAAAAGTTCTTTTATAAAATTGCAGCAATCTGCTTTTGGCTCCTGTTCTGGGAATTCTTAAGTAGGTTCATTGGCCAGCAAATTTTAGTGGCTTCTCCAATTCAGGTTTTTATGACCTTATTAGAATTTTTCCAGACCGGTGACTTTTGGAGGACCATTATATCTTCTTCTGGAAGAATTATTTTGGGATTTTTTCTGGCCTTAGGGATTGGTCTTGCTCTGGCTATCCTTTCTTACCGTTACATATGGATAAAAGAATTAGTAGCTCCCTTAATCAAGGTGATTAAATCCATTCCGGTGGCTTCTTTTATCATATTAGCCTTAATATGGGTTAAGGGAAGATATCTTTCCATCTTGATTTCTTTTTTGATGCTAGTTCCTATGATTTATACCAATGTGCTACAAGGGCTTACTCTAACAGATAAAAAATTACTTCAGATGGCGGAAATCTTCCGTCTTAGTCTGATAAAAAAGATATATGCCATCTATATCCCTTCTGTATTGCCTCACTTTATGTCAGCGATTTCGGTTGGTATGGGCTTTTGCTGGAAGGCAGGTATTGCAGCAGAAGTAATCGGTATCCCTAAAGGCTCCATTGGAGTCAAGCTTTATGAAGCAAAACTCTACTTAATGACAAAGGAATTATTTGCTTGGACCATTGTAATCATTGGGATTAGTATTTTTTTTGAAAGATTTGTTACTTGGCTTATACGTAAACTAAGTAATTCTATTTGGAAGGGAGAAGCCCATGGATATCAAAGTCGTTCAATTGAATAAGAAATTTGGCGAGAAGCTGGTATTAAATAATCTTAATCTTACATTTAAGAAGGGTCAGATTTATTGTCTTATGGGTGCCTCCGGTATTGGTAAGACGACCCTCTTAAATATTCTGATGGGTTTTGAGCAGCAGGATTCAGGAGAGCTTATGGGACTGAAAGGCAAACAAATAGCAGCAGTATTTCAGGAAGATCGCTTAATTGAACATTATGACGCTATTAAAAATATTAAACTGGTATGTGGTAAAAATATTTCTGAAAATGAAATTATTCATGAATTAGAAGCAGTAGGTTTAAAGGATGTTTTAGAGAAACCCGTAAGCTTATTCAGTGGTGGCATGAGGCGAAGAGTTGCAATTGTTAGGGCGGTTCTAGCAGAAAGCGATTTGATTCTAATGGACGAGCCCTTTAAGGGACTAGATCAAGACTTAAAATTAAGAGTAATTCAATACGTAAAACAAAAAATAGAAGGAAAGACAATGATTCTTGTTACCCATGATAGGAGGGAGGCTGACCTTTTGGCAGCCAAGGTGTTTGAATTATAAATCATT
>DUNZ01000048.1 GCA_012839085.1 Clostridiales bacterium | reverse complement strand
TTAGTGATACCTTGAAGATAGAAGTCGATGGAAGTAACACTTGGAATAAATACGGAGCAAATGAAAGTCTTTACCTTCTAGCTACCAACACCATGCTAGGACAATTGTCTCTTTCCTTCCAAGGGGAAATTTCCATTGATATGGTATCCTTAATGCCTTCCGACCTTTGGGGTTCCCAGGATGAAGAGAACTCAAAAACAGCTCATCGCAATTATCAAGGGAATCCAAACTACCGTTTAAGAAAAGATTTGGTAGAAGCTTTGCTGGATCTTCATCCTAAATTCTTACGTTTCCCTGGAGGATGTATTTCCGAAGGTTCCTATATATGGGACAATGTTTATGATTGGAAGGATTCCGTTGGCGATATTGAAATAAGGAAGGAAAACTTTAATGTATGGGGTTATATGATGACCATGGGCTTAGGTTATATGGAGTACTTCCAGTTAGCCGAAGATCTTAATGCCACTCCCCTACCTGTAATGGCCTGCGGTGTACTTTGCCAGGCTCGTTCTGACTATGCTAACCCAGCAGGTGGCAGCTTAAGAGATAAATACATTAAAAACTTTACTGATCTAATTGATTTTGCTATTAGTGAAGATTTCGAAAATAATGAATGGGCAGCTCTTCGAAAGAAAATGGGTCACCCAACTCCCTTTGATCTTCATTATTTAGGTGTAGGAAATGAGAACTGGGGAACCGAGTTCTTTGCTAACTTTGAAATCTTTAAAGCAGCCATCGATGCCCATATGGAGAAATATTACCCTGGCTATGAACTCCATATCATTTCCACAGTAGGAGCCCAAGCTGACGATGATGCTTATCAGGAAGGTTGGAAATTCTTAAGTGGCAATTACACTGGTTCCGCCAATATTCGTTTTACCGATGGAACAAAGAGCACAGAGGAAACCATAAGCTGGTATCAGTATCAAAAGGATTATATGGAGACCATTGCTGACGAACATTATTATCGTTCCAATCTATATCTGGTTAACAATGCGGATCGTTATAATTACTATTACAGAGCTTATAATAATGACGGCAGCATAGACAAAGCAAAATCATCAAAGGTATTCGTAGGAGAATATGCTTCTACCGATAAGAATACCCTGGCAGGAGCAGTGGCAGAAGCTGCAATTATGACCGGATTTGAAAGAAACTCCGACGTTGTTTTACTTACTGCATATGCACCCTTATTTAATAAGGTATTAACCGATGGTCAATATCGTTGGACTCCAGATCTAATCTGGTTTGATAACGAAAGTGTATGGCGTACACCCAACTACTATGTACAACAATTATTTGCAAAATACTTAGGTAACAAATTACTTGCTACCTCTTTCCAAACTTACCGCAATGGTCATTCCACCCCCTTAATCCCATATGGCGGTATCGAAATTGCTACAGGCAATGCTGAAATTACAGTAAAAAGCATTAAAGTAATTTCTAATGTAGATGGTAGCCTACTTCTAGACCAAGACTTCACCCAAGATCTTGATCCAGCATGGAAGGAGATTCCAGGATCTATAGGATATACCATAGATAAGGAAAAAGGACTAATCCTAAAAGCCCAGGCCAATGGTCTAAACGGACTCTACATCCTTAACGATGCTTGGACAAATTATAGAGTGGAGGTTCTTGCTTCTAAAAACTCTGGCCTAGAAGGTTTCTACCTAGGGGTAGGCTTAACTGATATCGGTCCTGATAAAAAGGATGTAATTGAATATGCAATCAATTATAAGGGTGATGCAACCGGTGTTAA
Organism: Clostridiales bacterium; assembly: GCA_012839085.1. Lineage (GTDB taxonomy): Bacteria > Bacillota > Clostridia > Lachnospirales > Lachnospiraceae > Mobilitalea. The sequence continues at coordinate 25,921 of DUNZ01000048.1, read as the reverse complement.
GGTTTATAAGAATGGTGTAGAAGGATATACCTTAGGAGACTATTCTTCTAGTAGCTGCGCTGGTAACTTAAGAGCCGCTTGCTTCGAGAAAATAACTGAGCAGACCGATTACACCATAACCGTTGATTTTGGTGGCGCTACAGGCGATCGCCTCATTTGTTCCTACACCGATGGTAACTTTACCAGCAAGGTATTAGACTACAAATTAGAGGCATATAACAAGGATGTCTTCCATTCCGTAACTCGAGATGCTAAGCATGTTTATGCGAAACTGGTTAATACAGATCATTATGACAAATCAGTTCAAATCGATCTTAAAGATTTGAAGGTTGCTGAGACTGGAAAGTTAGTCACTTTAAGCGGAGATTCCACTCTGGTTCACATCTCCAATGTAAATGGAAAAAATGACGAACTTATACAACCGGTAGAAGATGTTATTTCATTAAAAACCCAGGGAAATATTCTAAATCTTCCAGCCAATTCAGTAAATGTATTAATTATGGATATCCAATAATATAATAAATAACTATAATACCTTTCGAGAACTATACGAAAAATAAAATCACCTTTGTTTTGATAGTCACTTAAGCTATTCAAAATCCAAAGGTGATTTTTTTAATTTATTATCAAGATTGTTTTTTAATTATTATCAAGATATTTTTTTAATTTATTATCAAGATGTTTTTTTATTTATTACCAAGATGTTTTTTTATTTATTATCAAGGTGATTTTTATGTTTAAAAATTTCTATACTTAGCTTGTAATACAGGAGCTCTCTCTTTTACTTCGATTCAATACTTTCCCATCTTCCAGAAGCTCCACAAGGTAGAACCAATCCATTGTTTGAAACAGGAAGTCCAATCTCCTCTGCCTGAACAATACCACCGAATCGTTTCATTTCTATCGATAGCATATAGGACAATACCCCAGCTTGTAGACCTGTGGTATAGGAATTGATTAGGAAGAATAATGGTTTCTCTGTTAAAACCTTGGTACATAAGTGAACAAAAGAATGAATATTATCTTCAATTTTCCATATCTCTCCCTTTGGCCCTCTGCCATAGGAAGGAGGATCCATAATCACAGCATCATATTTATTTCCTCTGCGAATTTCCCTCTCAACAAACTTCACACAATCATCTACAATATAACGGATGGGGGCATCCTTTAGTCCAGAAGCAAGGGCGTTTTCTTTTGCCCAAGTCACCATACCCTTGGAAGCATCTACATGGGTAACCGATGCTCCTGCCTTAGCTGCAGCTAAGGTAGCTCCTCCCGTATAAGCAAATAAATTTAATACCTTAACTGGCCTCTTTGCTGATTTGATTTTTTCTGAGAACCAATCCCAATTTACTGCTTGCTCCGGAAAAAGTCCGGTATGTTTAAAACTAAAAGGTTGTAAGTGAAAGGTTAATCCCTTATAGGAGATGTCCCATTGTTTAGGTAAATTAAAAATTTTCCACTCTCCACCACCTTTGGAACTTCTATGGTAATGAGCATTACATTTTTTCCAGCCCTTATGTTCCTTGGAAGTCTCCCATAATACCTGAGGATCTGGCCGAATTAGGAGAAAATCTCCCCATCGCTCTAATTTTTCCCCCTTGGAGGTATCTATCACTTCAAAGTCCTTCCAATCATTTGCAATCCACATAAATATTTCCCACTTTCTCATTTTGTAATCTTTTTTATTTTGTAATCTTTTTTATTTTATAATCTTTTTTTGTAATCTATTTTGTTTTGTAGCCTACTCATATCTGATAGTCTACTCCATATTCTAAGGCTACCTTATTATTGTAGTCTTTTTAATACTTTCTAAATCAACTCCATAATTTAAAGCCTACTTAATTTAGTAAGCTACTTAATTTTTTATTATAAACGATGCAAGACAGAAATACAATCCGTCTCTATCTTAAGCTCCTTTAAATTTTCTCTTATGATTCTAACCTTAATTTAACTTGACGTTAGCTTGATTTCATAATAAACTTAATACTGTAAACGGTTAATATTTACAATAATTACAAAGACTTAAAAATATAATAAAGATATATAAGTTAAATATTTACCAGCCACAAACAAAACATACATATGGAGGGATTATATTATGGGAATTTTATCCAGATTCAAAGACATTATGTCCAGCAACATTAACGCACTCTTAGATAAAGCAGAAGATCCTGAGAAAATGATAGACCAATGCCTTAGAAATTTAAACTCTGATCTTGGTAAAGTAAAGTCAGAAACAGCTAGCATTATGGCGGAAGAACAAAGAGCAAAACGAGTTTTGGACGACTGTGAAGAAGAAATTGCAAAGATGCAGACCTATGCAGTGAAAGCCTTAGAGGCAAATAACGAAAATGATGCTAGAAAGTTCTTAGAGCACAAGGCTAGTTTATCTGCTAAACTTCCTGGACTGAAAGAGGCATATGAACTTGCCCATAACAATGCAAACCACATGCGCCAGATGCACGACAAGCTAGTTAGTGATATTAAGGAACTCGAATCCCGCAAAGATATGATAAAAGGAAAACTAGCAGTTGCAAAAACCCAAGAACGCATTAATAAGATGAGTTCTTCCGTTGCCAGTGCTAATAATTCCATGGCAAGTTTCGCAAAATATGAAGAAATGGCAGATCGAGCTCTAGATAAAGCAAATGCAATGGCTGAGCTAAATCGTTCATCCTCTAACCAGACCATAGAAGACCTAGCGAAAAAGTATGTTTCAGACACCTCCATTGATGATGAATTGGCAGCCTTAAAAGCCAGCCTGAACAAATAAAGACAAATAATCTTTTCAAAATTATGGTTAACCCAGGAGAATGTCCGCAAATGAATTTTTTTCACCTTGCGGACATTTGATTGTATTAAGGTTGAGGAGGCAATATTTTTATGGTAATTCATTATAAATGTCCTAATTGCGGGGCAGATATGGCATTTGACAGCAAATCAGGCATGTTACGTTGCGATAGTTGCGGCAGAACAGATAATATCGAGAATATGGCAGGAAAAAAGAGCACATCCCCAGGTACATACACCTATGAGATGGATGAGGAGGACAAACGGGCTGCCGCAGAATCCTTTGATTACGATTATGCAGACCCCAATGATGCCGATGAACCTAGCCATCATTCAACTTTTCGAGAAAATGAAGCCAATGAATATCATTGTAGAAACTGTGGAGCTGTCCTAATAACAGATTTACAAACAACTGCCACTACCTGTAGTTTTTGCGGTGCTGGAGTTGTCCTAAGTGATCGACTAACAGGAAATCTTGCCCCTGCCAAGGTGATACCATTTACCATAAGTAAGGAGGATGCCCAGGAGGCCTTTAAAAAATGGTGTCGGAAAGGCTTATTAACCCCAAAAGATTTCATGACTGCCGATCGAATTAAGAATATCACTGGTCTTTATGTACCATTTTGGCTTTTTGATCTAAATGGTAAGGGTGAGGTCGAGGCTACCTGTACCCGAGTGCGTCGCTATACTCGAGGTGACTGGATTTACACAGAAACAAAATACTATTATGTCTATCGTAAGGTAGACTTAAATTACTTACGGATTCCTTGTGATGCCTCCAAGAAAATGGATGACACTATGATGGATAAATTGGAACCCTATCATTATTCAAACTTAAAAAACTTTAATTTGCCTTACCTGGCCGGTTATCTTGCCGAAAAATATGACTATGATGATAACCAGCTACTCCCTAGGGTCAAAAACAGGGTTAGTTCTTATGTGGATTCCTATATTCGCTCCACTATTATTGGATATTCTAGCGTACATTATAACCGTAAAAACATTAATATTCGGAAAAAGAATGCATATTATACTCTACTTCCTGTATGGCTGGTATGCTATGATTACAAACAGGCAGAACATAATTTCGCAATGAATGGCCAGACCGGAAAAATCGTAGGAAAACCTCCGATTAGTATGGGTAAAGTGGCTGCTTGGTTTACAGGAATATCTGGTGGAACCTTTATTCTTCTTCGAATCCTTACGGCATTGATAGGAGGTGGCCTTCTATGAAAGATATAAGCAATCATTGCAAACATGGATCACGCTTGATGATCTTTTTACTGCTTACTCTCATTATGATATCTTTAGGAATCACCCCGATAACTGCTCAAGAATCTACCAGTAATCTAAAGTCAGAAGAGGAAATGATTTTAAAGCAGGATTCAGCTTCACTGGAATCTTCTAAGTCTTATCCACATATTTATGATGAAGCAGGACTTTTATCCACATTGGAATACGAGGAATTAGAGAAACTGTGCACAGAATATGGTGAAGAAGCAGGAATTGAAATATTTATCCTCACCCATAAGAATCCCCATGCCTTAGATGCTGATACCTACATCGAAGAATTTGAGGCACAGCTAGAAGCGGGAGACCGGGTACTGCTCCTGGTAGATATGTATCATCGAGAAGTTGTTATCCATGGTTATGGTCTTGCACAGACCTATATCCATTCCAAACGCATTGACCAAATTCTTGAAGAAGTAGGCCCGAATCTTACCAATGAAGAATATGTAAAGGCATTTAAAACATATATAAAAATGTCTGCTAATTACATGAAGGATGATTCCCAAATCAACACAGATCATAATTATGTCTATCCAGAATATCAAAATAGCTCTAAGGATTTGTTCACCAATGTTTGGTTCCAATTGATTGTTTCCCTCATCCTTGGAGCTGTGGTGGTAGGTATTATGGCATACCATTCCAGTGGTAAAATGACTGCCGGTTCAGCTAATTATCTAGATCCAAAGAATTCCGGACTTATTGGAAGAAGAGATTATTATCTTAGAACCCATGTAACTAGAGTCAGAAAACCCAAAGAGAATCATAATCATTATCGAGGTGGCTCTAACTCCGGAGGCTTTCGAGGTGGAGTATCTTCCGCTGGGCGCTCCCACAGCTCTGGTAGCCGTAAATTTTAAAAGTGATTGCTATTCCTATGATGGCTATGATACTTTATAATTAAGCAATCATAGAAAAATATTATCATGATACAGTAAAATAAGTAGATAAAAATATTTTTGGGAGGTAGTTTATGGGACTGTTTAGGAGGCAATTTGCCAATGTCGTGGAATGGCAAGAATTCCGTGATGATATGATTTTCTACAAATGGAACAATGATGAAATAAAGAGAGGGAGCCGACTTATCATTCGCCCTGGTCAGGATGCTATCTTTTTATATAATGGAAAGATTGAAGGTGTTTTTAAGGACGATGGTGACTATGATATTGAATCACAAATCATACCCTTTCTTTCTACCCTAGCAGGCTTTAAATTCGGCTTTAACTCTGGAATAAGAGCTGAGGTTCTTTTTATTAATACAAAGGAGTTTATTACAAAATGGGGCACCAAGAATCCGATTAATATTCCTACTCCTCAACTTCCAGGAGGTATGCCCATACGGGCCAACGGAACCTTCCGCTTTAAGGTAACCGATTATGTAAAACTTATTGATAAAATAGCAGGAATCAGACAGACTTATACTGTTGAAGATGTACGTTTACGTATTATTTCAATTTTAGATCAGCTTTTGATGAAATGGATTTCAAAAGAAGGTAAGGATATGTTTAATCTCCAGGCCAATTCTTTTGATATCGCCAATGGAATTCGTACCGACCTGGATATGCAATTATTTGATTCTGGTTTATCAGTAACGGGCTTTAATATCATGAGCTTTACTTATCCTGAGGATATCCAGGCAATGATTAATAAGAATGCCTCCTTTAGCATGGTAGGAGATCTTAACCGCTATCAACAAGTAGCTATGACTGAGGGAATATCCTCAGGTAAGGTTGGAGGTGGAGGCGTTGCCTCTGATATGGCGGGAATGATGATGGGAATGAATATGGCAAATCAGATGATGCAAAATGTAAATCAACAACAGACCCATCAAAGCAATTCAAATCCTAGTGCTAGTCCACAGGGAGCTGCAAAACCTAACTTTTGTCCAAATTGTGGCCAGAAAACTGCGGCAGGGAACTTTTGCTCAAACTGTGGTCAAAAATTAGTGTAGACTTTACTGTTACTAAAGAGTTTTAATTGATGTCCGCTTTGAAATGAGATATCATTTTTAGGTAATGTATTTGGTAGTTGCATACTAATATTTCACCATAAATCCCTTACTTTTCGAAGTTTGGGATTTATTTTTTTTGCCGATGAAGTAGTTCGGCGCCTCAGTAATTTTGAATGAACCTTATGTACCGCTATGTGCGGCAACCGAGTGAGAACTCTATTGGATTGATAGTCACATGCTATTTTTGTAAATTTAATATGTGATAAACATCACTCATGTAAATAGGGCGCCGCACATTTCGTGCGACAGCCCCGTCTTTTCTCTTCTATACTAAATTATGAATTCCTTAAGGACTCTAAGCTACCTAACATTCATCACGCAATAGCAATACCAGTGATCTTAACTCACTTTAAAAACTTCATCCTTCATTAATTTGTCTAGTTTTGCTTCTGCATCTTCCTTGCTATTACCTTTTACACCAAAATAAAATTTAATCTTTGGTTCCGTACCGGAAGGGCGAATAGCAGACCATGCATCATCATTTAACTCAAAGTATAATACATCCGATAGGGGAAGTCCTGTAGGACTAACCTTTCCCGTAGTCATATCAGTTATGGTATTGGCTTTATAATCCCTAACTTTTAATACTTTATAATCCCCTGCTGTAACCGGCGGATTCTTACGGTATCCTTCCATAATTTCCTTGATTTTTTCCATTCCCTCAATCCCTTTTAAGGTAACAGAAATCAAATCTTCTTTAAAATAGCCGTATTTTTGATAAATTCGTTTCATTTGTTCATATAAGCTAATTCCTTGGGTCATATAGTAAGCTGCAGCCTCACATAAGGCCATCACTGCCACAACCGCATCCTTATCTCGGGAGTGGGTACCTACAAGATAACCATAGCTTTCTTCATAGCCAAAGACAAATTCGTTACAACCGGTTTCTTCAAATCTCTTAATCTGCTCACCAATATATTTAAAGCCAGTTAATACTTCAATTAATCTAGCATTGTAATGGGCAGCAATCTGGTCGGATATATTACCAGTTACAATGGTCTTAATCAATGCTGCATTCTCTGGTAAGATGCCTTTCTTTGCTTTCTGAGAAAATACATATTCTGCAATTAAGGCTCCAGTCATATTTCCATTAAATAAAACATATTGGCCTTGTGGATTTTTCACCTGAATTCCCAGGCGGTCTGCATCTGGATCGGTTGCTAAAATAATATCCGCATCCACTTCTTTTGCCAATTTAATTGCCAAGTCAAATACCTTGGGGTCTTCCGGATTGGGATAACCTACTGTGGAAAATTCAGAATCAGGGAGCTCCTGTTCTGCTACCACATATACATTGGTAAAGCCTAATTCCTTTAATATTCTGCGGACAGGAAGATTTCCACTTCCATGAAGGGGAGTGTATACAATTTTTAATTTCTTCCCTTCCTCAGTTATGGGATTGATCACTAATTTCTTCAAAGCTTCTATATATTTTTGATCAATTTCTTCTCCTATTATGTTTAAAAGACCTTGCTGGGTGGCCTCTTCTTTTGTCATTGTCTTTGCCTGTGAAAAGTCTGTAATTGCATTGACCTCATGAATAATTTCAAGATCCTTTGGAGAGGTGATTTGAGCCCCATCTTCCCAATATACCTTATATCCATTGTACTCAGGTGGATTGTGACTGGCTGTTATAACAATTCCTGCGATACAGCCTAATTCCCTAAGAGTAAAGGATAGCTCTGGTGTTGGACGTAAACTTTCAAACAAATACGCTTTTATCCCATTGGCAGCCAAACAAAGAGCAGAATCTAGAGCAAATTCCGGTGACATCCTTCTAGAATCGTATGCGATGGCAACGCCTTTCTTTTCACCGCCCTGCTTTATAATATAATTGGCCAGTCCCTGGGTTGCCCTTCTTACAGTATATAAATTCATACGATTTACCCCAGCTCCTAGGATCCCCCTTAGTCCACCGGTTCCAAATTCCAAATCCTTAAAGAATCTTTCCTTTATTTCATTTTCCTTATCTTTTAAGTCCAAAAGTTCCTTTCTGGTATCCTCATCGAAGTAAGGATTCGTGATCCACTCCTCATATTTCTTTAAATAATCCATCGTATTATCCCCTTCCAATTAATTATTTTTATAAAAGATAAGTAATTCTCTAATAACAATAAAACTGTCTATATAGAACCCACTGAATTTCCATTATTATTATACGATCAAAAATCAAATTCATCCAAAAACATACAGTAACATATTACAATGGTTTTTTTAGAAAATCAACCATTTTATATGAAAAATCCCCGGACCATCCTGCTTTTTCAGAGAAAGAGCAAATTCACTGACTCTTCCTGAAAGCATAATAGTTCCGGGGATAATAAAATCGGCATAGCCAATGTTAAAATTCTTAAAATAGCACTTCTAAATGAATGACTTTTTATAGACCATCGCTATAGTCGTCTTCCACAATTCCTTTTAAGTTAAACTCGGTTTCAGTCCAGTCACCATCGTTGTGGGCGTTTTCCCCATAATTTACATGGGCATCGTCAACTCCAGGGATAGCATCCTCCCTCTGAAGATTGTCACCCTCTTTCGCATACTTATCTTCATCGTATACTACTTCAGCATAACCATCCTCTCCTTCATGGTAACCAACCTCTTCCCTAGTCTTCACATCAGAACTAGCATCTCCATGAAGATTACCATTCTCATGATTATCCTCTTGTGGATATTCAAAGGTTTCATACTCATCAAAGTAGCTTCCGTCGCCTTCTAACTCTTCCAGAAGCATTTCTTCTTCTTGAATATCCGAATCCAACTTAATAGAACGGTATCTCTTCATACCAGTACCTGCAGGAATTAATTTACCAATAATAACGTTTTCCTTAAGACCAATTAAGGGGTCAACTTTTCCTTTAATTGCTGCCTCTGTTAATACTTTGGTTGTTTCCTGGAAGGATGCAGCAGATAAGAAGGAATTGGTAGCAAGGGATGCCTTAGTGATACCAAGCATTACCTGCTTGCCTTCGGCTGGCTCTAGACCCTCTTCCATCATTCTCCTGTTTACATCTTCATACTCCAAGACATCAACTAAAGTACCTGGAAGGAAATTAGTATCTCCATTATTTTCGATACGAACTTTCTTCAGCATCTGGCGAACAATTACTTCGATATGCTTATCATTGATTTCAACACCCTGGAGACGGTATACTCTTTGAACCTCTTGGATCATATAATCCTGTACAGCACGAATTCCTTTAATTTTAAGAATATCGTGAGGATTTACACTACCTTCGGTCAATTCATCTCCAGCTTCTAGTACATCGCCATCGGATACCTTTATTCTTGAGCCATATGGAATTAAGTATGCTTTGGATTCCATTGTATCATTATTGGTAATGATAACTTCTCGTTTTTTCTTGGTATCTTTAATGGTTACTACACCGCCAAACTCAGCGATAATGGCAAGTCCTTTCGGCTTTCTAGCCTCAAAAAGTTCCTCAACACGAGGGAGACCTTGTGTAATATCGTCTCCAGCAACACCACCGGTATGGAAGGTACGCATGGTAAGCTGTGTACCAGGCTCACCAATGGATTGTGCTGCGATAATTCCAACAGCCTCACCCACCTGTACCGCTTCGCCAGTTGCCATGTTAGCACCATAACATTTTGCACAGACACCCAAACGAGATCTACAGGATAAAATATTACGGATTTTAACTTTCTCTACACCTGTTTCAATAATTCTAGCTGCTCGCTTTGGTGTAATCATATGATTTGCTTTTACGATGACATTACCCTCTTTATCCGTAATTGTTTCGCAAGAAAATCTACCAGTGATACGTTCTTCTAGACTCTCAATTACTTCCTTACCATCGGTAAAAGCTTTAATCCACATACCTGGAATTTCTTCCCCATGACCACAACAATCGGTTTCACGGATAATTAAATCCTGAGCAACGTCTACTAAACGACGGGTCAAGTATCCAGAGTCAGCGGTACGTAATGCTGTATCGGACAGACCTTTTCTAGCACCGTGTGCAGAAATAAAGTATTCCAATACATCAAGACCTTCACGGAGATTTGATTTGATCGGTAATTCAATGGTACGACCTGAAGTATCCGCCATCAAACCACGCATACCTGCTAACTGTTTAATCTGCTTGTCGGAACCACGGGCACCAGAGTCGGACATCATCTTAATATTATTAAAACGATCCAATCCTTTCAGTAGGGTTTCAGTAAGCTCTTTATCCGCTTCCTTCCAAGTCTCAATAACCGTATTGTATCTTTCCTCTTCCGTCATCCTACCACGACGGTATTCCTTACTGATTTCCTCAACCGTAGCTTCCGCCTCAGCAATAATCTGCTTCTTTTCCTCCGGAACCTTCATATCAGAAATCGATACAGTCATGGCAGCACTTGTGGAATATTTAAAGCCAATACTCTTGATCTTATCTAGAATTTCCGCTGTCCGGGTTGCTCCATGGATATTAATACATTTATCTAGAATTTGTTTTAATTGCTTTTTGGCAACTAAGAAGTCAACCTCCAAGGCTAGGAAATTTTCCTCCTTGCTTCGATCAACAAAACCTAAATCCTGAGGAATGATTTCGTTGAAGAGGAAGCGTCCCAAGGTAGACTTTATCATTCTATATTCTAAAAGGCCATCTTTGTTAATTCCACTTCTGCGAACAAGAATCATCTCGTGAAGTGTTATTGTGCCATTTTCATAAGCCAAGATTGCTTCATTTACATTTTTAAATGAATGAAGTTCACCTGTTTTATTCTCTTTATCTATGGTCAGATAGTAAATACCAAGAACCATATCCTGTGAAGGTACGGTAACTGGTGCACCATCGGAAGGCTTTAAGAGGTTATTCGGTGATAATAGCAAGAAACGGCATTCTGCTTGTGCTTCTACAGATAATGGTAGATGCACAGCCATCTGGTCACCATCGAAGTCAGCGTTGTAAGCGGTACAAACCAATGGATGAAGTTTGATTGCCTTACCCTCTACAAGAACTGGCTCAAAAGCTTGAATTCCTAGTCTGTGTAGGGTTGGTGCACGGTTAAGCATAACCGGATGTTCTTTAATTACCTCCTCAAGAATATCCCAAACTTCTGGTTGAAGTCTTTCAACCATCTTTTTCGCTGATTTTATATTATGAGCGGTTCCCTTAGCAACTAGCTCCTTCATTACAAATGGCTTAAACAATTCAATTGCCATTTCCTTTGGTAGACCACATTGATATAACTTCAATTCTGGTCCAACAACAATAACGGAACGTCCAGAGTAGTCAACACGTTTACCCAAAAGGTTCTGACGGAAACGTCCTTGCTTACCTTTTAACATATCAGAAAGGGATTTCAAAGCACGATTACCAGGACCAGTAACCGGTCTACCTCTTCTTCCATTGTCAATTAAAGCATCCACCGCTTCTTGAAGCATCCTCTTCTCATTTCTTACAATGATATCTGGTGCACCAAGTTCAAGCAGTCTCTTTAATCGATTGTTTCTATTGATAATTCTACGATACAAATCATTCATGTCGGAGGTTGCAAAACGCCCACCATCCAACTGTACCATAGGACGTAAATCTGGTGGAATTACTGGTATTACAGTCAGAATCATCCACTCTGGTTTATTACCGGATTCACGGAATGCCTCTACAACTTCTAGTCTTTTAATAATTCTAGCACGTTTTTGACCAGTAGAATCTCTAAGTGCTCTCTTAAGCTCCTTAGATTCCTTATCCAGATCAATTGACTGTAATAGTTCCTGAATTGCTTCAGCACCCATACCTAGGCGAAAACTCTTGTAACCATATTTTTCAATTGCTTCTAATTTTTCTTTTTCGTTCAATACCTGCTTATATTGTAAGTCGGTATCTCCCTTATCAAGAACAATATAAGAGGCAAAGTATAATACTTTTTCTAGGGTTCTTGGGGAAAGATCCAGTATAAGACCCATACGGCTTGGTATTCCTTTGAAATACCAAATATGAGATACCGGAGCTGCCAATTCGATATGACCCATTCTTTCACGACGAACACTGGCTTTGGTTACCTCAACACCGCAACGATCACACACAACACCCTTATAACGAATCTTCTTATATTTTCCACAGTGACACTCCCAGTCCTTACTAGGTCCGAATATTCTTTCACAAAAGAGACCATCTTTTTCTGGTTTCAGTGTCCTGTAATTTATTGTCTCCGGTTTCCTAACTTCTCCCTTAGACCATTCTCTGATTTTCTCTGGTGAAGCTAAACCAATTTTTATTGCGTCATAGGTTATTTCTTGATTGATATTCATCAATTCAGGCATCCTAATGTCTCCCTTCGTTATCAAGATTACAGGAGTGGATTCACATTCCTGCAGATTCAATGACATCTACCTATAATCTACTGGTTTAAAGACTGCCCACATTCCTTACATCTTCTACTGCCGGCAGATACTTCAGCACCACAATTTGGGCAAATCTCTTCTTCCGGTTCGTCCTCAACATCAAAGACGCCATTGTCCAGTACTTCTTCCGATGTATCTTCTTCGTAAATATCGAAGATTTCATGATTGACTTCTTCAACATTAGTACGAGAGAAACCGGCCTCCTCATAACCCTCATCATATCTGAAACCATTATCACCTTCGATTAATGGAGTTAGGTCTGAGTCACCGTAATCTATGCTTTCTGACATTCTCACTTCATTACCATGTTCATCCAGAACCGTAACATCCAATGCCAGGGATTGAAGTTCTTTTAACAGAACCTTAAAGGATTCCGGAATACCAGGTTCACTGATATTTTCACCTTTAATAATGGCTTCATATGTCTTAACACGACCGGTAACATCATCGGACTTTACGGTCAAGATTTCTTGAAGGATATATGCGGCACCGTATGCTTCCAGAGCCCAAACCTCCATCTCACCAAATCTCTGACCACCAAACTGAGCCTTACCACCTAATGGCTGCTGTGTTACTAAGGAATATGGTCCTGTAGAACGAGCATGAATCTTATCATCCACTAAGTGATGGAGTTTTAGGTAATGCATAAAACCAACGGTAACTGGACTGTCAAAGTACTCTCCTGTCCTTCCATCACGAAGTCTTACTTTACCATCACGATTAATGGGAACACCCATCCACTCTTTTCTTTTTTCTGGATGCTTCAATAAATGTTCCATTAGACCTGGATCTATTTTATCTTTATATTTTGCTTCAAATTCCTCCAATGATGAATTTGCATAGTCATTTGCAATCTCTAGGGTATCCATGATGTCAAATTCATTCGCACCATCAAATACTGGTGTTGAAATATCAATACCTAAAACCTTAGCCGCTAGGGAAAGATGAATTTCAAGTACCTGTCCGATATTCATACGTGAAGGTACACCTAATGGATTTAATACAATATCAAGAGGTCTACCATTGGGTAAGAAAGGCATATCCTCTACTGGTAATACTCTGGATACAACACCCTTATTACCATGACGTCCAGCCATCTTGTCACCAACTTGGATCTTTCTCTTCTGAGCGATATATACACGAACGGTTTGGTTTACACCTGGAGATAACTCATCACCATTTTCTCTGGTAAATACTTTCGCATCTACAATGATACCATATTCTCCATGAGGAACACGAAGAGAAGTGTCTCTTACTTCTCTAGCTTTTTCACCGAAAATAGCACGTAGAAGTCTCTCTTCTGCGGTTAATTCTGTCTCTCCCTTAGGAGTAACTTTACCAACCAAAATATCTCCTGCACGAACTTCTGCACCGATACGGATGATACCTCTTTCGTCTAAATCCTTAAGAGCATCTTCGCCGACACCAGGTACATCCCTAGTAATTTCCTCAGGACCAAGTTTAGTATCTCTTGCCTCTGCTTCATATTCTTCTATATGAATGGATGTATATACATCCTCCTGAACCAAGCGTTCACTTAATAATACAGCGTCTTCATAGTTATAACCTTCCCATGTCATAAATCCAATCAAAGGATTTTTACCAAGAGCCAGTTCACCCTTAGAGGTAGAAGGTCCGTCTGCAATTACCTGTCCTGCCTGAATGAAATCACCTTTACTTACGATCGGTCTCTGGTTAATGCAGGTTCCTTGGTTACTCTTAGAAAACTTAATTAAACGATAAGAAGACTTTGTATTATCTTCATTTTTAACAACAATTTCTTTCGCAGATACCCGTTCTACGATACCGGATTTTTTCGCAATTACACAAACTCCGGAGTCCATTGCAGCCTTAGCTTCAATACCAGTACCAACAACAGGAGCTTCCGTTAATAATAAAGGTACTGCCTGACGTTGCATGTTGGCACCCATCAAGGCACGGTTGGCATCGTCATTTTCTAGGAAGGGAATCAAGGCAGTAGCAACCGAAAATACCATCTTCGGAGATACGTCCATATAGTCAATCTGACGCTTATCATACTGAGAGGTTTCTTCTTTATAACGACCAGAAACCGTATTTCCTATAAAGTATCCGTTTTCATCCAATTCAGCATTGGCCTGCGCAACTACATACTTATCTTCTTCGTCCGCAGTCATATAAACAACTTCATCGGTAACTCTTGGATTATCCGGATCTGTTTTATCAACCTTACGATAAGGAGACTCAATAAAACCATACTCATTAATCCTTGCATAGGTTGCAAGGGAGTTGATCAAACCAATGTTTGGACCTTCTGGAGTCTCAACAGGGCACATTCTTCCATAGTGGGAATAGTGAACGTCACGAACCTCAAATCCTGCTCTATCACGAGACAGACCACCCGGACCCAAAGCAGATAGACGTCTTTTATGGGTCAGCTCACCTAAGGGATTATGCTGATCCATAAACTGTGACAACTGAGAACTACCAAAGAACTCTTTCACAGCTGCTGTAACCGGTTTGATATTAATTAGGGATTGTGGGCTGATTCCTTCTAAATCCTGTGTTGTCATTCTTTCTCTAACAACACGTTCCATTCTGGATAAGCCGATGCGGTATTGGTTTTGTAACAACTCACCAACCGCTCTTATTCTTCTATTACCCAAATGATCAATATCATCAGCATAACCAATTCCATATTCTAAATGTATATTATAATTAATAGAAGCAATAATATCTTCTTTTGTTATGTGCTTAGGTATTAACTCATTAATATTTCTTCTAATTGCTTCCTTGATATCATCCAGATCAGTATTATCCGCTAATATCTTTTTCAATACTGGATAATAAACTAACTCAGTAACGCCTAACTCTTTCTTGTCAATATCTTCCAAGTAATAAGAGATATCTACCATAAGATTAGAAATTACCTTTACATTTCTTTCATCCGCTTGTACCATAACTGCTGGTACAGCACAATTTTGAAATAATTTTGCCAATTCATCTGTAACTACAATTCCTGCCTCCGCCAGTATTTCACCGGTAGATAAATCCACCACATCCTCAGCAAGAGTGAACCCTAAAATACGGTTACGATATGCCAACTTTTTGTTGAATTTATAGCGCCCTACTTTTGCCAAATCATATCTTCTCGCATCAAAAAACATGCTGTTGAGCAGAGATTCTGCATTTTCTACAGCAAGAGGTTCACCGGGACGCAATTTTTTATACAATTCTAAAAGTCCATCCTGATAACTACCTTGAGGATCTTTGGCAGTGCTTGGATCCTTTGCTAAACTAGCCAAGATTTTTGGTTCTTCTCCAAATAACTGCTTAATTTCTTCATTGGTTCCATAACCTAATGCTCTAATAAAGGTAGTAATGGGAACTTTTCTATTACGGTCTACGCGCACATAAAACACATCATTGGAATCCGTTTCGTATTCCAACCATGCGCCTCGATTAGGAATTACAGTGGAAGAAAATAATTTTTTACCGATTTTATCATGATCAATCGCATAATATATACCGGGTGAACGAACCAATTGGCTTACAATTACTCTTTCAGCACCATTAATAACGAAGGTTCCTGTTTCAGTCATTAACGGTAAATCTCCCATGAAAATATCGTGTTCATTAATCTCGTTATTTTCCTTATTATGAAGTCTTACCTTTACTTTCAAAGGAGCTGCATAAGTTGCATCTCTTTCCTTACACTCTTCAATTGTATATTTGATGTCATCCTCGCATAATGAAAAATCCACAAATTCCAAGCTTAGGTGTCCGCTGTAATCTGTGATTGGAGAAATATCATCAAATACTTCTTTCAGTCCTTCATCCAGAAACCATTGGTAGGAATCCTTTTGTACCTCAATTAGATTGGGCATCTCAAGGACTTCCTTTTGCTTGGAGTAACTCATTCTAATGTTGTTACCAACTTTAATTGGATGCATTCTGTTTTTATCCATTGACGTTTTCACCCCTTGAATTTATTAAGTATCATTTTGAATAAAAAACTTCTTTTCATTTTTATGCATATATGCTATAATATAAATAATTAGGCATATAACACCACAATAGTGCATCTTTCATACTAGCACACTTATTTTCTACTGTCAATAAGCAATTTCCGTATTTTTTTATATTATTGGAATATTCGAGAATATCATAAATAGTCATAAGAAAAACTTGAAAAACCTCACGAAAGCTGTGAGGTTTATTTTATTATCCTGAAAAGTAGTTAAAAAGAGGGGCTGTAGTAAACCCTCCTGATTTATTCATGATTTGTTTAACTACAACCCCTTATCTTTAGGTATTCAATTATTTCAATGTAACTTTAGCGCCTTCTGCTTCTAACTTAGCCTTAATCTCTTCAGCCTCGCCCTTGCTTGCAGCTTCTTTTAATACCTTTGGAGCGGAATCTACAAGATCTTTCGCTTCCTTCAAGCCTAAGCCAGTTGCTTCACGAACAACTTTGATAACTTTAACCTTGTTAGGACCAACTTCGGTTAACTCTACGTCAAATTCTGTCTTTTCTTCAGCTTCTGCTGCTCCACCAGCTGCAGGTCCAGCAACTACTACACCAGCTGCTGCAGAAACACCAAATTCTTCTTCACATGCTTTAACTAATTCATTTAATTCTAATACACTAAGGCCTTTAATTGCCTCGATAAATTCTTGAGTTGTCATTTTAAATTACCTCCATAAATAATTATTAAATTTTATAGTGAATATCCTGGGCATTTGCCCCATTTAATTTCACAAGTTTCTATGCTGATTTTTCAGCAATTTGCTTAAGCACACGAGCCAAGTTTGCAATCGGAGATTGTAAACTTCCAAGTAATTTGGAAATAAGAACTTCTCTTGAAGGAATGGTTGCAATAACCTTAATTCCGTCTACATCATAATAAGTTCCTTCCACAACGCCAGCCTTAAACTCTAATTTTGACATTGTCTTAGTACATTCATTGATTACTCTTGCTGGTGCTGTTGCATCCTCTAAGCCAAATGCTACCGCTGTAGGGCCTTCCAAATCCTTTGATAGTTGTTCAAAATCAGTACCTTTGAAGGCGAAGTTTAGCATTGTATTTTTATATACCTTATATACAACGCCAGCCTCTCTTAATTTCTTACGTAGCTCTGTATCTTGTGCTACAGTTAATCCACGGTAATCAACTAATACAACGGACTGTGCGTTTTCAACATAACCTTTAATTTCATCAACGACAGGTTGCTTTAATTCTACCTTTGCCATTTTGTACACCTCCTGTTCATTAAAAAAACCTCTTTCTGCCAAAGCAGAAAGAGGTTTTATATATCGTTTATATTAATAAATAACGATCCAAACCATACTTCCTCGGTAGGTGGAATTCCCTTTATGCCTTTCGGCACCTACTGTCTTCGGCAGATTTCTCATAAATCGTATTATAGCATGTCGATTTACTTAAGTCAATTTATATTTTTTGTTAATTTATGCAACGAATGGTTAGCTTAATTTTGCAGTGTTAAGTTTAACTCCAGGACCCATGGTAGATGCTAGGGTAACACTTCTTAAATATTGGCCTTTCGCTGCAGCTGGTCTAGCTTTAATAATTGCTCCCATTAATGTATTGAAGTTATCTAATAATTGTTCTTCCGTAAAGGAAGCCTTACCAACTGGAACGTGGATAATATTGGTCTTGTCCAAACGATACTCAATCTTACCTGCTTTAATATCATTGATAGCCTTAGTAACATCCATGGTTACTGTCCCAGCCTTAGGGTTTGGCATTAAGCCCTTAGGTCCAAGAACACGACCCAAACGTCCTACAACACCCATCATATCTGGAGTTGCAACTACTACATCAAAATCCAACCAACCTTCGTTTTGGATTTTAGGAATTAAATCCTCTGCACCAACAAAATCAGCTCCTGCTGCCTGTGCCTCTGCCGCTTTATCTCCCTTTGCAAAAACGAGAACACGAACTGTTTTACCGGTTCCGTGAGGTAATACTACCGCACCACGAACCTGCTGATCTGCGTGACGTCCATCTACGCTAAGTCTGATGTGGGCTTCGATGGTTTCGTCAAATTTTGCTACTGCACATTTTTTTACTAAGCTGATTGCCTCAGAAGCATCATATTGAACGTTTCTGTCAATAAGCTTCGCAGCATCAACATATTTCTTTCCTCTTTTCATTCTATAAACCTCCTAGTGGTATTACCGGAAGAAAACGGTTGGTACTTTTACTTTCCAACCGATTATATGATACTATATACTTTTAAGAAATATCATATAATGCTATCCTCCCACGTTATTAGATTCTAAATCACATAATCTCTTTCAATTATGCTGTTAATTTCAAAATTATTCTTCTACAGTGATCCCCATACTTCTTGCAGTTCCAGCCACCATACTCATAGCTGCTTCCACTGTAGCAGCATTTAAATCTGGCATTTTAATTTCTGCAATTTTTCTAAGCTCATCCTTGGATATGGATGCAACTTTTTGTTTGTTTGGAGCTGCGGATCCTGACTTCAAATTAAGTGCTTTCTTAAGTAAAACTGCTGCCGGTGGTGTCTTTGTAATGAAGCTGAAGCTTCTGTCTGCATATACTGTGATAACAACTGGAATAATCATTCCGTCCTGATCTGCTGTTCTTGCATTAAACTCTTTTGTGAACTGTACAATGTTCACACCATGCTGACCAAGTGCGGGTCCAACCGGAGGAGCCGGTGTTGCCTTGCCAGCGGGAATTTGTAATTTAATATAACCTGTAACTTTCTTTGCCATTATAGCATACCTCCTGATAAATGTGGTGTTTGCGGGAACTTCCCTCCCACTGCACGAACCATATACATAATAAATTGATATCAATTTACCTGTAAAGACTTCTGCCCTTCTACATTGCATACATGGATGTCTACAAGATGAATCAACGAGCTATTCTCTTGCCACGAATTACTTGCGAACTTTTACATCATTGAAACTAATTTCAACAGGAGTCTCCCGTCCAAACATATCAACATTAATAGTAACAATCTGTTTATGGGTGTTAATTTGTTTAATGACACCAGTCGTATTCTCCCAAACTCCAGAAACAACCGTCACGGTATCACCAACCTCAAAATCAACCAACACTTCTTCATCTGTCTTAATACCCATGCTGCGCATTTCCTCTTCACTCAAAGGAACCGGCTGCTTTGAATCTGGACCTACGAAACCAGTGACCCCTCTCGTATTACGTACTACATACCATACATCATCATTCATTACCATATGAAGCAATACGTAACCCGGGAACATTTTCTTCTGTACCCGTTTTCTAACGCCATTTTTTACTTCAATGACATCCTGCATTGGAACGGATACTTCTAAAATCTGATCCTGGAGCTTTCTGTTCTCAATCATTTTCTCGATGTTCGCTTTTACCTTGTTCTCATAACCTGAATAGGTGTGAACAACGTACCAATTAGCTTCTGACATATCATCACCCTTATCCTATTAAATCAAGAAACTTATACCGAATTCAATCACAAAATCCAGTAAAGAAATAATTATACCTAAGATAATAGTAACGATAACGACAGCAATTGTCTGCTTGGTAAGAGTTTCTCTATCGGGCCAAACAATTTTTTTAAACTCAGCCTTAAAGCCTTTAAACCAACTTTTTTTTGGAGCTTTTTCGGTAGTAGTATTTGCTATCTCTCCCATATCTTCACTTCCCTTTCAGATATAATTATTTTGTTTCCTTGTGCAATGTGTGGGTTCTGCAGAATTTACAATACTTTTTAGTTTCCATTCTGTCTGGATGTGTCTTCTTATCTTTTGTCATGTTGTAATTACGTTGCTTGCAATCAGTACATGCCAATGTGATTTTTACGCGCACAATTTCCACCTCCGATTTCTCTTGTAGCGCAATATCGCTAACTTCGCATCCGGCTTTTTTAGGCATAAAAAAAAAGCCCTCTTTCTTTGCTTATCTAATATATCACAACCGATTAAATACGTCAACATTTTTTTTACAAATTTGTAGCGATGAACAAAATCATGTTTCTCGTCTTCTTGCTCCACTGGGAAACTCAAGCAAGTTTGAGTTTCTTCACTACGCTTTCATTATATCACATTTTTTTGAAATATATACACCTTCTTTCATTATATATAGTAATTTATTAAGTGCCTTTTTATTAACAGTAAGGTCAGAGAACTTTCCTATTAATATAGAAAACAAAAAATCCCGTAGGAAACAACTTTATTGGTCCTACGGCATCTTTCTTATAACAATTATTTTACACCTAACAGAAAGTCCACTGGGGGTTCTCGCATAAACATATGCAATTCCTTCCTCTTTGGCAGTAATTTTACCACTCTTTGAAACTGTCACAATATTTTCATTGCTACTGCTATAATAAATTCGATCGGTCGTGTTAATGGGCTTTATATATGTATAGAGCATTTTTTGTTCCCCAGCATACAAGGTTTTTTGCAGTCTAGGAAATCTAAGTCCTGTTGCCTTTACCACATTAACCTCTAGCAGCTTTACCGCTAGATTACCTCGATGATCAGAAGCAAAGATTGAATAAAATCCATCCTCCGTTACATCAAAACTAGCTTTCCCATCTTTCAATTCAATTACTGTACCAACCGTTGCTGGAAGAAAATCCGTGGGTTCTTTTTTTCCTTTCAAAAATTCGACCCGTCGAATTCCACTTTTATCATCCTTTACTCGAATGGAAATGGTTCTTGTTTTATAATCATCCGATACAGAATAGGTGGCTATAATTTCCGGTCCCTCAAGATCTTCTAATATTTCATAAGTTTTAATCATTTCATTCCCTGCATAATCGGCAGCATAAAAGGTATAGATCCCTGCCCCCGAAACTCTTAAAAATCCATCCGTAATTTCGGCTCCACTGACGCCTCTATGAAATTCATGGATTTTTCTTTCTCCCTTGATATATTTTAGAGTCCTAAGGCCAGAACCGCCAGGGTCGATGGCATCAATGAGAACAAGGAAATCCTTCTGATCATATAATGTTTCAAACTTAAGTTCTGGAGCCTCTTCATCTCGAAGCAACTGGGAAGACATGACCAAGGTGTGATAAGCATTGGGAATTCCCGGATAAGCCATATAACCTTTCAAATTGCTAATGGGTTTTATATTATTGCAAATAAGTTCTTTTACATTAGCAGGATATATATTTTCATAACTGGAATATATCAGGGCAGCCACAGCAGAGACATGGGGAGTCGCCATGGATGACCCACTCATAAAGGCATAATTCCCAACAATTGTACTAAATATATCCTCCCCTGGAGCAGCTAAGTCAACCGATGCTGTACCATAATTAGCCAAGTCACTCAACTCTCCATATGGATTCACAAAGGTCACTGAAATTACATTGTCCAACTCAAAGCTAGCAGGATATACCGGCTTCACTCCGTTATTGGTACCGGAATTTCCAGCAGCCGCTACAAAGAGCATATCAGATTCTTTAATGACCTTATATAGCACTTCCGAATATTTTGTTGTGCCCCAGCTCATATTACAGATATCTGCTCCCATCATGGTGGCATATTTGATTGCTTCAATGGCGGAGGAAATATTTCCAGTTCCCTTTTTACCACCATTTACTTTCAAAGGCATAATCTTAACATTTGCATAAGAAGCAATTCCTGCGATACCAATATGATTATTGGCAACGGCTCCTATAATTCCTGCTATATGGGTACCATGATCATCCTTATCTTCTGGCAAAGACAAATTTAACCCACTAGCTTCATCATATTTATAATGGCAAATCGATGCATCATCATTATAGAAATCCCAACCATAAATATCATCGACATAGCCATTGTTGTCATTATCAATCCCGTCCTTATCAATCTCTCCCTCATTAATCCACATGTTTTGAGCTAAATCGGGATGGGAGTAGTCCACTCCCGTATCAATGATAGCTACAACTACTTCTCTTTTAACTAATCCTTTTTTCTCCAACTCTTGCCAGGCTAAATCTACATCCATATCAAGGTCTTCCTTAGCACTTCTTAGTACTACATCCTTATCTGTAAAATACAGATACTGCCCAGGATTATGGATTGCCCATTGTACATCTGTATAAGCGTCATTGGTATATCCCGTAATTTGTATTTCGTCATTGGTCTGAACAGCCGCAATCCTTGAATCTTTTTTCACTCGCTTCAAAAAATGAAAATACTCCTCTTTTTCAACCTCTATGAGAGCATAATCCCCTAAATAACTTTTAACTTTGGCTGATTCGTCAATATTTGATATCATTTGAGTCAAATCATCCCATGATATCTCCTCTTCAAACAAGACAACAATTTCGCCATTGCTTCTCTCATAAATTCTCTGTCGATTTATCTTAACAATTGTAGTCACTATCAAGAAAAATAATAAAAAGATAGATAAAACGACAAATTTATGTAAATGTTTTCTCCTTTTGACCATTCAATACCTCATTTCTATGAAAAGCCTAATTTGACTTTTTATTATCGTAACTGTATATATTGGCATTTATGTGGCAAAATGGTTAACTAATTATTATCCTCCACAAACACCAAAATTTGACATACCCAAAATATGTATGTACAATTTGACCTAAATGATGATATAATGTAAAATATGTCAGTCAGATTACATATAGTCATTGATAGAAGGAGTTTAGTCATGACCAACTTAACAACAAAACAATTACATACATCAGGACTAAAAGAATTTTGGGATAGTCTACGAGCCAATATTATTGACTCAGACATACTACCCCAAGATAATATTGTGCCCATCGTGGAACAAAGTATTATGTTTTCTATGTTTTTTCGAAATTATTCTCAGGAAGAGATACAAAGTTATCGAAAAATTCTAGATATTAAAAATTATTGTTATATGATGCTATTAGAGTTTCATCAACCAAAGGGAAAGAATAGTCAAAAAGAGTTAGAATTAAATAATTCTACTCTATATTATTTTTTAAAGAAACTTTTAAAAAATACACATAATTCCATAGGTCCCATGCTTCATAACCGGATTAGTATATTAATATCCGATGATGAGAATATTCAGAATGTAAATGAAAGCCTCTTATTAGCAAAAACCTTAATTAATAAACTAAATAAGGAATTTCATATTACTACAGCCATAGGAATCGGGAACATGATAGGTGTTTACAATGTTTATACATCCTTTATAGAAGCGGTAACAAGTTTAAATCAAGCAAATCCCAATCAGATTAAACACATTAATAATGTAAAGGCTTTATCAAAATCAAGTCCTGATTTTGATTATTTTGACACCGTTCGACATATGCTAGAAGCAATCCGACTTAATAAATCAGAAGCCTTTAACTATTTTAATTTATTAATGGAAATGATTCCTTCTTTTACGATTGGAAAAAAACGTAGTATTATAATTGAACTTCTTTCACTGGCCTCCTATACCAAACGATCCAGTTACGATGGTAAGGGCAGATCTTTCAATTTATCGGAAAAGATGAGACTAATCAACCAGTTGGAAGATCAAAGCTTAATTGAGTTTGCATATAGATCCTTCCTTGATATAACCGGTTCTATTCAGCCTAAAATTTCTATTGATTACTCCAACAAAATTGTTCAATCTACAAAAGAATTTTTAGAAACTCATTATATGGAAGACATTTCTTTAGAAGACGTAGCAGCCCAGGCCAATATCAGCCCTCAATATTTTTCTAAGCTTATAAAAAAGACTACTGGTTTTAATTTTATTGATTGGTTATCCATGCTTAGAGTAAAAAAAGCTAAGGAACTTCTTACAAACACCGATCTCACAGTGAAAGAGGTGTGCTATTTAGTAGGCTACAAGGATCCAAATTATTTTAGTAGGATATTTAAAAAACGGATTGGGATCACACCAACAGAATTTATTAAACAAAAACAAAATCGATGAAATAAGTAAAATGGCCTTTTACTGGCCAAGCTCTAATGTAGAGAGCCACCAGATCTCTGGAACAATTACAATAAGGGCGAAAAAAGGGCTATCGTCCCTACGGTCTATTTCAACCGTTTGGACGATAGCCCAATATCATGCTATAAGATGTTTTAAATAAGATTAATTTTCTCACTTGAATTATGTTGCCGATCTTGTAAATTTTTATGCCGACTGAATTTGTATTACCTTTGAAGGGCATACTGCAGCACACTTACCGCAATTGGTACACTTACTATAATCGATGGTTGCTAAATTGTTCTCCACATGAATTGCATCATATTCACAGGCTTTCACACAAAGTTTACAGCCGATGCATCCGATGGAACAGGCATATTTAACATCTCTACCCTTGTCATTGGAACTACAAGTAACCAAGGTTCTTGCTTTGGAAGGAACCATTTCAATTAGGTTGTTCGGACATTCTGCTGTACACTTGGTACATCCAGTACATTTTTCCTTATCCACCACTGCGATACCGTCCACAATATGAATTGCATCAAAGGCACATACCTTCACACAGGAGCCAAAGCCCAGACAGCCATAACCACATTTCTTGTTTCCTTTACCTGGAACACTGGCAGCCATTTTACAGTCACGAACTCCAAAGTACTCATATTTTACTTCGGTCTTATCACAGGTACCAGCACACTTTACAAAGGCTACTTTTTTCTCAGCTTCCTCAGCTGTTTTTCCCATAACCTTACCAATCTGCTCATAGGTTTCCTGATTCGCAACCGGACATACATTAATCGGAGCTTCATCTAAAACAATTGCTTTCGCACAGGCATCACAACCCGCATATCCACAACCACCACAGTTTGCCCCCGGTAGCAAGTCCCTTACTTGTAATTCTCTTTCATCTACCTCTACCTCGAATTTCTTAGCTGCTACACCTAGAAAGAGGCCAATCAGTAAACCAGTTGCACTTACTACTGCAGTTGCCACACCTACTCCCTGCATACTGAAAGAAGCCAGTAGTCCAGTCATATCAGGAAGGAAACTACTAATACCGAATAATTCATTCATCATAATCCCATGTTCCTCCTTCTAAATTAAGCCGGCAAAACCAGAGAAGGCAATTGCCATTAAACCAGCGGTGATCAATACGATAGGTGAACCTTGAAATGATTTTGTTACATCATTATATTCAATCCTCTCACGAACACCAGCCATAATGATAATCGCTATGGTAAATCCAGCTGCTGTACCAAAACCATTCACTACACTTTCCAATAGGTTAAATCCATCTTGAACATTAATCAATGCAACACCCAGAACGGCACAGTTTGTAGTAATTAAGGGAAGATATACACCCAATGCATTGTAAAGACCACTACTGTATTTCTTAATCACTAATTCTACAAATTGCACTAGACAGGCAATAAGTAAGATAAACACAATGGTACTAAGATATTCTAATTCAAATGGCACTAAAACTTTGGAGTAAATCAAACTACATAGGGCAGAAGAGATTGTGATAACAAAAATAACTGCAAATCCCATGCCTGCTGCTGTATTTGTCTTTTTTGAAAC
>DUNZ01000047.1 GCA_012839085.1 Clostridiales bacterium | reverse complement strand
ATATCCTTTTCTTATGATCGGATAACAAGTCACCATAAAAATCATATAAAATAGATAATTGAACGATTTCTTCAAGCCTATCAATTTGAGAAGCTTTTGATCCCATAATAAGCACCGCCTGTAAAGTAATTTTCTTTACAGATGAAGTATATCGGATTCTTTCTTCCTTGTCAAGAATTTTTTTATTAGACTAATAATTTTATTAATTATTTAAGCTTTACATTTACATCCTTATATTGTTAATCAATTAACATCCTATTAATTTACAATTTTTCTTGATTGTTATTGCAATCATATCTCAAAGGATTTTCTTATGAAAGTTTTCGATTAATCCCAAGTAAGTTTTCCTATAGATGAAAAATCACATGCATGAGAAAAAGAAGAAATCATGCATGTGATTTTGTTTCAGGCAAGTGAAATTATTTAACGTTTCATCCGGTTATGCTAATCCAACTTAATCCAACTAATTATCCTATATTAGTTATCATATGTTAGTTATTATATGTTAATTATGATATGTTGGTTGTAACAATCCTTATACGGGATAGGCTTGATTCTCTTTGTCTGCAGCAGTTACATCAATGCCTGTTTTTTGAGCCTGACGATATTTGAAGAAATCCATTGCAACTTGTGGGAATAAAGCATAACTTAATACGTCCTCATCCTGCTCTTTCCAATCTGCAATTTCTTTTTCAATTTTTTCAAGTTCTGGCTCAAGCAAATCTGCTGGTCGACAAGTGATCGGCTTCTTATCACCAATTACCTTCTTTTGAACTTCTGGATTAAAAGGTTTCGCTGTCTGTCCATATTCACCAGAAAGAAGGGCTTTCGATTCCTTGGTTACCATCTTATAGCGTTCCCCAGTTAAGACATTGAGTACTGCTTGGGTACCTACAATTTGGCTGGATGGAGTAACCAAAGGTGGTTCACCGAAATCTTTACGAACCCTTGGCACTTCTTCTAATACCTCATAGTACTTATCTTCTGCCTTTTGCTCTTTTAATTGAGAAACCAGGTTGGATAACATACCACCAGGTACTTGATATAATAAAGTTTTAATATCTACGCCCATAACCTTAGGATTTAATAATTTCTTCTCTAAAGCTTCATCACGAATCGGACGGAAATAATCTGCAATTTCAGATAATAATTTCTGATCATAACCAGTATCATATGGTGTTCCTCGGAAGGTCTCTACCATAACTTCCGTTGCTGGTTGACTGGTTCCCATGGCAAATGGTGAAATAGCCGTATCAATAATGTCACATCCAGCTTCTACTGCTTTCATATATGTCATTGCAGCAACACCACTGGTATAGTGAGTATGAAGATCAATGGGAATCTTTACTGCTTTTTTCAGTGCAGTTACTAATTTAGTAGCTTCATAAGGAACCAAAAGTCCTGCCATATCCTTGATACAGATGGAGGAAGCTCCAAGTTCCTCAATTTTCTTAGCCAAATTCACATAATATTCTGTTGTATAGGCATCTCCTAAGGTATAGGAAATTGCAATCTGTGCATGACCGTTTTCCTTATTGGTAGCCTTTACAGCACATTCCAAGTTTCGAATATCATTCAAGGCATCAAAAATACGGATGATATCAATTCCATTGGCAATGGATTTCTGTACAAAATATTCTACAACATCATCAGCATAGTGACGATAACCAAGAATATTCTGTCCACGGAATAACATCTGTAGTTTTGTATTTTTAAATCCTTTTCTAATAATTCGTAATCTTTCCCAAGGATCCTCTTTTAAGAAACGTAAGGAAGCGTCAAAGGTAGCGCCGCCCCAACATTCTACCGCATGATAACCTACTTGATCCATTTTTTCAAGGACGGGAAGCATCTGCTCCGTAGTCATTCTTGTTGCGATTAAGGACTGGTGGGCATCACGTAATATTGTTTCGGTAATCTTTACCGGTCTTTTTGTTTGTTCTGCCATTACTTTACCTCCTGTGATATTTAAAACGTATCATTCCTAATCTATAAATCTTCTCTAAAACTTAACCCCCAAAGATAGCTAAAAATGTTCCTGCAGCAACTGCTGTTCCGATAACTCCAGCTACATTAGGTCCCATGGCATGCATTAAGAGGAAGTTGGTTGGATCTGCTTCTGCGCCAACCTTTTGGGAAACTCTTGCTGCCATTGGAACTGCGGAAACACCAGCGGAGCCAATTAACGGATTCACCTTTCCTTTGGTGATTTTACACATTAATTTACCGAACAAGACTCCGGCTGCCGTACCAAATACGAAGGCAACTAAACCTAATCCTATAATTTTCACGGTAGTTAACTGCAGGAAGGTTTCCGCGCTGGTGGTAGCACCTACAGAAGTTCCCAACAAGATAACTACAATATACATCAAGGCATTGGATGAGATCTCGGAAAGCTGACGAACCACTCCACATTCCCGGAATAAGTTACCTAACATCAGCATACCAACCAATGGAGCTGTGTCTGGTAATAAAAGTACAACTACAATGGTAACTATGATAGGGAATAAAATTTTCTCCAGTTTTGATACTGGTCGCAATTGTTCCATTTTGATTTTTCTTTCTTTCTCCGTTGTTAATAGCCTCATAATCGGAGGTTGAATAATCGGAACTAAAGACATATAAGAATATGCAGCAACTGCGATTGGTCCGAGCATATCTGGTGCTAGTCTCGAAGCCAAGAAGATGGATGTCGGTCCATCTGCTCCACCGATGATGGAGATGGAAGCAGCTGCGCCATCTTCAAATCCTAATAAGATTGCTCCAAAGTAAGCTGCATAAATACCAAATTGTGCTGCAGCCCCCAGTAAGAAACTAGAAGGGTTAGCAATCAATGGACCAAAGTCGGTCAAGGCTCCAACACCTAGAAAAATTAAGGATGGCCATATACCGTAATGGTCACCAAGGTAAAAATATCGTAATAATCCACCTGGGGTTACTACTTCACCGGCTTCATTATAAATTGGTTCTGCCATTATACCAGGGAACAGATTAACCAGTAACATACCAAAAGCAATTGGTATCAATAATAAAGGTTCGTATCCCTTTTTTATTGCTAAATATAAGAAGAAACAGGCAACGAATATCATAATACCATTCTTATATGTTAGATTCATAAAGCCGGATGCTTTTATCAATCCATATAATGTTTCAAAAATAATATCCATTTTTCATCCTCTCGTAATATATATCACGTAATAATTAGTGTATCTACCAGTGATAATATTGTATTGTCTCTATGATTTATAAAGTTATAAGTTATATAATCTGATATAAGAATTCATTAATTTAAAGTAACCAATACATCTCCAGCCTCTACGGATTGGCCTGCAGATGTTACAATACTTGCAATCGTACCATCTTGAGGTGCTACGATTTCATTCTCCATTTTCATAGCTTCTAATAACAGGATAACATCACCCTGTTTTACAGCCTGCCCAACACTTACTTTAACAGAAAGAATTTTACCAGGCATAGGAGCGCTTACCTTTACACTACCCTCAGATCCACTACTTGCTGGTGCTGCTGCGGGAGCTGCCTGTTTGGGAGCTGGCGCTACTGCTGGTGCTGCTGGAGCTACTGGTACTGCTTTAGGTGCAGCAACAGGTGCCACATTTGTAACCGGTGTTGCCAAACCGTTATTTTCTTCAACGGCAACTTCATAAGTATTACCATTCACTGTAATTGTATAATATTTCATGTTGAAATCCTCCTTGTAAATACATCATTCGATGTCCATATTAGTGACAAGAAATTCTTGCCCTTTATCTTTCTAATTCTAATAAAATGATTATCTTCTATTAATTTTACGTATGGAACGAACTACAAAACCACCCTTAGGGGAAGCTTCACCACGATATGCATGAATAGCTGCAGTAATTACAGCAACCAATTCTAGATCACTAGATAACTCTTCTTCTTTATCAGCAATTTGTGAAATCACATTATCGTAAGCCTTGTTCTCTTCAACCTCATTGCTTACTTTCTTTGCTTGATTGTTAGGTAGGAATTTAAATGCACTAATTAATAATATAATTAAGATTAATACAGCAAAAACAATTGCCATTCCTAAAACTGTATAATAAGTCGCTGCTATCATTCGATCTTTTAAAGATTGCTCCGCTGCCAACACCACTTGTAAAACTTCTCCATATTGTAATGTACTCATAATATCACCTCAATCTATATGGAACCATGCTTTTTCGCAGGTCGGCTCTCACTTTTTGAAAATAACATTTCAAAGGAGTAAATTGCATGTTTTCTAACAAGATCTGGCTCTATAATGTTATCTACATAACCTCTTTTCGCTGCTGCTTCCGCACTGGATTGTAATTTTGCATATTCCGCAGCCTTTTCCTTGATTACGGCCATATCTTCTCCATGATACATGATTTGTGCAGCCAAATCTGCTTCCATCATACCAATCTGAGCGTTTGGTAAGGCGAATACCATATCAGCTCCTATATGCTTTGAATTCATAGTAATATAAGCACTTCCATATGCTTTTCCAACAATAAAGTTAACCTTTGGTACAGTTGCATTGGCAAATGCGTAGGTTAGCTCTGCGCTTGCTTTAGCAATGTTTTTTTCTTCCTCAAGCTCTGCCTTAAAACCACTAACATTGGTTAAGGTTAACAAAGGAATATTAAAGGCATCACAGAATCTTACAAAGCCAGCTGCCTTTTTACAACCATCGGTTGTTAAACTACCATCGAAACGGGCCACGGGTTTGCCTTCCTCATTTAAAATCTCTGTTCGGTTGGCAACAGCACCCACAGTCATACCATTAAGACGAATAAATCCAGTTACCATTTCTTTTGCATAATCAGCCTTTATTTCATAAAAATAATGATTATCGGATATATCAATTAATGCTAATCTTGTATCACCGATTTCAGATGACATGGCAGGAAGTAAACGATTTAAATCATCCGTACACTCACCATAAGAATTATCGTCTTCATTGTTTGAAGGTAAAATAGAAATCAATTCCCTAATTTTAGATAAGACTTCTATTTCAGAAACTCCAATATAATCAACGGTTCCAGCTTCAGAGTGGAACGCAGCCTTAGAGGTATCCTTCTTATCCTTATGATTTCCTTTTAAGGCATTGGGGGAATTCACAAATAAATGTGCATTTTTTTCCTCCATAAATGAAAAATCACTTAAAGAAGCCATCACAGCTAAACCACCGCCACAAGTACCAAAGATAGCGGTAATCTGAGGAATTACACCAGAAGCAAGTGATTGCTTCAGATAAATCTCACCAAAGCCATTCAGGGCATCGGTAGCTTCCTGCAATCTCATACCAGCTGAATCAATCAGCCCAATAACAGGCGCTCCCACTTTAAGTGCCAAATCATAAATGTGCGCTATTTTTTTTGCGTGCATTTCACCAACGGTGCCACCCATTGCGCCAGCATCTTGACTATAAACATAGACAAGATTACCATCAATGACACCATAACCGGTAATTACACCGTCAGCAGGGGTTTCTTTCTGCTGTAAATTAAAGTCTGTGCTTCTTTTGGTTATGTAACCGCCGACTTCAACAAAGCTATTGTCGTCAAGCAAAGAAGCAATTCTGTCTCTTGCTGACAGTTGTGCTGTGTTACTCATTTTCAGCCCTCCATTTTCTATAGTAAATTTAAAAATCAAATTCTCTGCCAATTATATTGTATTACTTTTACTGTCAAATTGCAAGGTATAATTGCTCAATTATGGTATTTTTATAGTTATTGTAGCTACAGTTTCCTTACTTT
>DUNZ01000046.1 GCA_012839085.1 Clostridiales bacterium | reverse complement strand
TCTGTATATATTTTTGTAGATAAGGTATTGATTTCTGGCCCCTTAGTAAAATGAGTGATTACGAAATCATCCAATGACATAGTAAATGCTAAGAAAAAGCCAGATAATACACCGGGAAAAATATCCGGTAAAATTACTTTAAAAAATGCATATACAGGAGAAGCACCCAAGTCCAGAGCTGCTTCAAAGGTATTGGGATTTAACTGTCGTAGCTTAGGGATAACACTTAGTATTACATAGGGAATATTAAAGGTTATATGTGCTAGTAATACGCTAGTAAATCCCAGGGTATAATTTAACGCTACGAAAATCAACATTAGAGATATTCCAGTAACAATATCTGCGTTCAGCATGGGGATATTGGTTACTGCCATCATAATGGTACGGGGTACTTTTTTCATATTGTTGATTGCTATGGCAGCGGCAGTTCCTATTATAGTTGCTATCAGGGCAGAAAGAAGAGCAATGATTAAGGTTGTATATAAGGCTGACATGATAGCATCGTTCTGGAAGAGTTCTTTATACCAATGTAAGGTAAACCCACCCCATCTTGACCTAGATTTTGATTTATTAAAGGATAAAAATATCAGGATTAGAATGGGCGCATATAAAAATAAAATGATAAGGCCGACATAGCATCGACTCAATAGTTTTTTTACCATAGATTGCCCTCACTTTCCTTGTCATATTTTGAAATCACGGCCATACTGAACAGAATAAATATCATAAGCACTAAGGAAAGGCCGGAGCCTGTGTGCCAGTTGCCGAGTCGAAATTGTTGTTCAATTACATTTCCAATAAGGACGATCTTACTTCCCCCAAGGATGGTAGAAATAACAAAAGTAGTTAGGGAAGGAACGAATACCATAGTGATTCCACTGATAACACCTGGAATACTTAATGGCAATATTATTTTTAGGAAAGTAAGGGTACTATTGGCTCCTAAATCCCTGGCCGCATTAATTACATCTTTGTCAATTTTAATGAGGACATTATAAATCGGCAAAACCATAAAGGGGAGGAAATTATATACCATACCTAATATAATTGCCGCAGGTGTATTGATGATATTCAATGTCGGTAGGTGCAAAAAGTCTAGGATTCGATTTAGTATTCCTGTTCTCTCTAAAATGTTCTGCCATGCAATGGTTCGAAGCAAAAAGTTCATCCACATAGGGAGAATAATAATCAATACAATAAAATTATTGCTACTCATTTTCGCATTGCTTAGGATCATAGCTAAAGGATAAGCTAGGAGTAGGCAGATGATAGTACTGATAAGGGATAATTGCAGGGCAAGTATCAGTGCCTTTCGATTGATTGGATCATTAATAAGTAATATGTTCTCAAAGGTAAATCCCCCAGTCTTAGTCGTTAGTCCATAATAGACGATCATGATAAGGGGTAGGATTATAAAGCCAATCATCCAAATAATATAAGGAAAGGTAAGCCATTTCATTTTCTTCATACGGGGGTTGAAATGACTTTGTTTGGACGGCTTGTGTACTTGGTGGTTTAATATGTTTTTCAATTGCATAGAATATCATCTCCCCAGTAAAATTCTTCTCCAATAATTATGGGATTTATTTAAGCGCAGTAATTTCAAATTGTTCTCTATAACTAGTATTCTTATTCTACGATTTCTGTAGCCTGTTCATCTTCTGATTCTGGTTTGTTCATAATCTGAATATCAAAAGGATCCACTTTAATTCCTACCTTGCTTCCTACAGGGGATAAATCGGTGGAATGAACAAGCCATTCATGACCGTTTGCTAAAACTTCCATCTCATAATGGACACCTTTAAATATTAGGGAGGTAACAACGCCAGTGATGATATCTTCTTCCGGTTCTACCAAGTCAATGTCCTCTGGTCGAATTACCACATCCACAGGTTTGTTTCTTCCAAAGCCAGTATCGACACAAG
Source organism: Clostridiales bacterium (assembly GCA_012839085.1). Classification (GTDB taxonomy): domain Bacteria; phylum Bacillota; class Clostridia; order Lachnospirales; family Lachnospiraceae; genus Mobilitalea. The sequence continues at coordinate 3,594 of DUNZ01000046.1, read as the reverse complement.
GGAAATTGGTTCCCAAGATATTTACTAGCCGATCCTCTACCATGGTAGCAGCAATTATATTACTTTCCCCGATGAAATCAGCAACAAAGGCATTTTGAGGCTCATTATAAATATCTTCTGGGGTTCCGATTTGTTGGATGTACCCTTGATTCATGACAACGATGGTATCGGACATAGTCAGGGCTTCTTCTTGGTCATGGGTTACGTAAATAAAGGTTATTCCTAATTCATTTTTTAAGCGGATTAATTCATATTGCATATCCTGTCTAAGTTTCAGGTCCAAGGCTCCCAGAGGTTCATCTAAAAGAAGTACCTTAGGTTCGTTTACGATGGCTCTGGCGATAGCAATACGCTGTTGTTGACCTCCGCTTAAGGAATTTGGCATACGATTTTCGTAGCCATCTAAGTTTACAAGTTTTAAAGCGTATTTTATTTTATCTTGTATATAGGCTTTGCTTTTTTTCTTTATTTTTAAACCAAAAGCAATATTTTCCGCAATCGTCATATGATTAAATAATGCATACTTCTGAAAAACTGTATTTAATTGACGCTCGTTGGGAGGTAATTTTGTAATATCTTTTCCTTCAAAAATAACATTTCCACGATCGGGATTTTCAAAACCACCAATGATTCTTAATGTGGTCGTTTTTCCGCACCCGGAGGGTCCCAGTAGTGTTAAGAATTCATTTTCTCGTATATATAGGTTCAAATCATCCAGTACCAATGTGTCGCCATATGATTTTGTAATGTTACACAGATTGATTAATTTATTTTGAGTCATCGGTGTGTACCTCCTTATACTTAGTATAAAATTCACTTTCGTTTCGGAATTTTATTTTTAATTTCAATTATTTTATTAGTAAGTATTTAAAAACTTGGAGGCGTGGAAACCCATAGTAGGGTGGCGCCAGTTTTTGTAGAAGCAGTAATATAATGTTGTTTATTTGCTGTGAAATAAAAGGACTCGCCTTTTTTTACCTTATAGGTACGGTTACCGATGTGTAGATTAACACTTCCACTGATAATATATCCGAATTCTTCGCCCTCATGGGGATTATCTGGGTAGGTAGATCCACCGGCATCCAGAGTAAGTAGGATTGGCTCCATCATGTTTTTTTGAGCATTGGGAATAATCCATTTCACCTCATTTTTTAGTTCAGCGTCATATTTCTCAAAATAATCGGATTTTTTAAAAACCACTTGTTCCGCTGTAGTACCACTGAAAAATTCTTCCAGATTTGTACCAAGGCATTGTAAAATATCCATCAAGGTTGCAATGGAAGGTGAGGTGAGATCTCTTTCTAATTGTGAGATAAATCCCTTAGACAACTCAGCTCTATCAGCCAATTCCTCCTGGGTAAGACTTTTTTGTATTCTCAATTCTCTGATTTTGTTTCCGATGTTCATCAGGAAGCACCCTTTCTGAATTCTTACTAAAAATAAACTTAGAGTTTAGTAACGCTAAACAACAAACAAATTAAATTATACTAAGAATATACATATTGTCAATAACTTTTTTAATAAATTTTATATATCTTATAAATAAACTTTGTTATGCACCATTCGAATATGCATTGTTCTTGTAAAAATTGAACAAATCCTGTTTTTATGGGTTTATTTGGAGAATCGACACTAGAATTTTTAATGGAGTTAGAAAATTATAATGAGATTTATACAATTTTTCTCAGGTTTAATTTATGGTCTGATTATTTATGGTTTAATTAATATAGAAAAAAGTTGGTTCGAATAATAAAAATATATGGATTAAAAAATCTTTGAAATTGAAAAGCCTATGGTATCAAAAGATATATGGAATAAAACGATCTATGGGAATTAAAAGATCTGGAATAAAGGAATAAAAAATCTATGGGAATTAAAAGATCTGGAATAAAGGAATAAAAGATCTATGAAAAAAGATTCGTAGGGATTAAGATGAATACTTAACCCAATACGAATCTTGATTTATGAAATGATAAGGAAAAATGTAGATACTAATTTTATTTTTGGGAATAGAAATCCTTAATACGATCCATTTTAGAAGTCATACCCATAAATAATTGATCTACTAGGGTGATTGCTACCATAGATTCTACCACCACAACTGCTCTTGGAACGATGACAGGATCGTGTCGTCCTCCAATTTCAATTTCAATATTTTCCATTTTTTTATTAATGGTATTTTGCTTAAGGGATATGGATGCAGTAGGTTTTACAGCTGCACGAATTATGATTTCGGAGCCATCACTGATACCGCCCAGAGTACCACCAGCATGATTGCTAGCTTTCTTAATCTTACCATCTACACCTACAACAAAGGGATCATTATTTTCCTTTCCAGTACGCTTGGATACAAGAAATCCGTCACCAATTTCCACGCCTTTGACAGCACCAATGGACATGACAGCCTTAGCCAAGGAGGCATCTAGTTTATCAAAGACTGGCTCCCCGATTCCAGCAGGCATACCGGTTACGATACATTCAATTACACCACCGGATGAATTCTGTTCCTCTATCTTTTCCAGTAGATAAGCTTCGGCTTTTTTGGAAGCGTCTAAATCCGGCATGGCAAGAGGGCTTTGAGATAGGTGATCTAAGTTGAAATTGTCATAATTGATTTCAAATGGACCGATGGCTCTGGTATAAGCCTGTACCTGAACCCCTAATTCCTTTAAGATTGCCCTAGCAACAGAACCCGCTGCTACTCGGGCTATGGTTTCTCGTCCAGAGGAACGGCCACCACCTCGATAATCTCGGAAACCGTATTTTTGATCAAAGGTATAATCAGCATGACCTGGCCGATAATAATTTGCTATTTCGGAATAATCCTGAGAACGCTGGTTCTCATTATAAACGACCATGGCTATTGGAGCCCCGGTCGTCTTTCCTTCAAAAACACCGGATAGGATACTGGTCCGATCGTTTTCTTTTCTTGGGGTTGAATATGCTGTTTGACCGGGTCTGCGTCGATTCAGATAGGACTGCACATAATCCAAATCCAAGGATAGACCAGCGGGGCAGCCATCGATTACGACACCAATTCCGTTTCCATGGGACTCGCCAAAGGTTGATATTTTAAATATAGTTCCATAAACAGATCCTGACATATGATCCCTCCAATATTTTGATTTTAAACTATGGTTAATATAAGTATGTTATAGTATAAAAGAAATAATAATGATATTCAATCTTTTTAGGTCATTTATCGATTATTTTCATATACTGGAATGACAATATAATTTTGAGGCAGCATATATGGCAAAGTATTATTATTCCGGAAATTCTTCTGGTTTTCAATATGGTATGAGAAGTAATAATTCGAAAGAAGTCGATGGAAGTAAAAACAATCAAAAAAACCGAAAAGATGAGGATTTAGTGATCGAAGATAATACGATCTATGAGATTGATCGAGAATGTTATGAAAGATTAAAGAGACATAAAAAAAGAAAATAAATCAAAAGGAACACGCTAAACCGTGTTCCTTTTGATTTTCATCCTAATTTTAAGCAAGGGTAGCGGCTAATTAGAAGAAGCCATTACCTCCACAGCAGCAGCAGAGGATTATGATTAGGAAAATGATCCAAGTGCAGTCATTTC
>DUNZ01000045.1 GCA_012839085.1 Clostridiales bacterium | reverse complement strand
AATTAAAGTAACATTTCCAAAGGTGTGGGGATGGGAATTGATATCCGTGACACCGCCATGGGTTGCCCAGCGGGTATGTCCAATTCCACAAGTACTACTTAAATCTTGCCAATGGGTTTCTGTAACATTTCTTTCTAGCTCGCTAACCTTACCAGTTGTCTTTACTGTTTGGATTTGATTATTATGAAAAAATGATATCCCAGCACTATCATATCCGCGGTATTCCAAGGCTTTTAATCCTTCCAACAATATAGTTATAGATTCCAATTGACCGGTATAACCAATAATTCCACACATGTTGATTCTCCTATTCTATTTTCAATGTTCAGTTGCTTGAATTCGTAGCACAAGAAAGCTTCGAACAAAGTCTTCGAAGTCAGAATTGTACCCAATTCAATTTCTTGGTAATACCGAATTTGTTCCACAGTTACCTATGATTTTGCCGGTATTTGCGTACCCAAGCGTACGAGAGAGCATCCGCCGAAAAATCGATCACTCTCTACCTCGTTAACCTCCGAATAACATCCCCAACAGAGGTACATGGCGCTAATTAACATTTCTGTAGACTGGTCTTGGGTTGACCTTATCAAAGAGTTACAAAAAAATATCACAATATTACAATATGTAAAAAATCCCTTAAGAGTGATTTGGTTCGACTATTATTTATTTTCATTCAAAGTCTTTTTCATTGAAAGGAAAAATGTCGACTTACCAATTAGATAAAAATCACTCATGGAGGATGCGCACTGGCGTGCAATGCAATTGTTCATACAGGCTCAGGCTCAGCACGTTTGGCGCAAGAGTTTCGCAAGTGAGACTCTTTCTTATATTGTGCAGGCTTTATGGTAGCACAGAGAAACACAAAAGTCAATTTATCAATTTATATACCACTGTGTTTTGTTGGTTCACATACCGGAAATTTGTAGCATATACTAAATAAATAGTCTATCTATGGAGGATGCATGAACTATGACAATTCATGTGGTACAGGCGGGGGAGACAGTTGCTTCGATTGCAGAGCAGTATCAGATTACACCGGAATTGCTGATAGAGATTAACGAGCTTCCGAATCCTGATAATTTGGTGATTGGACAAAGCTTAGCAATTCGGATACCTGAGACGGTTCATACTGTGGTAGCAGGAGATAGTTTGTTTGCAATCGCCCAGCAATATGAAGTAGATGCCAATAAAATATTACAAAATAACCCCAGGATTGCAGCAACCGAGGCTCTCAATCCTGGAGATACCTTGGTGATAACCTTTGCAGATGAGGAACCTTTACGAAGTATATTGGTTACTGGATATGCCTATCCATTTATTGATCGTACTGTTTTAAGAAAAACCTTACCCTTCCTTACTTACCTTTCTATTTTTACTTATGGTTTTACACCACAGGGGGACTTAGTTCCGGCGGAGGACGATGAGCTGATTGCAATCGCAGCTGAATTTGGTGTGGAACCCATCATGATTCTAGCTCCTATGGATGCAGAAGGTAATTTCAATAGTCAGTTAGCCCATGAAATGTTCCAGAACCCTGAGGGACAAAGCATATTGATTGAAAATATAGTTACCACAATGAGAGCCAAAGGATATGTAGGGCTAGATATTGATTTTGAATTCATTCTACCGGAAGATAAGCAAGCTTTTATTAATTTTATAAGTAATGTTAATACTCGATTGGATCAGGAAGGATTTCTAACCCTAGTAGCCCTTGCACCAAAGATTTCTGGTGAAATGACAGGATTGTTATACGAAGCTCATGATTACCCTGCCATTGGGGCAGTAGTGGATCTGGTGCTTTTAATGACATATGAATGGGGGTATCTGTATGGACCGCCCATGGCCACATCCCCTCTAAACAACGTTCGACAGGTACTAGACTATGGAGTAACGGTCATTGACCGTAGTAAAATACTATTGGGAGTTCCTAACTATAGCTATGATTGGCCCTTACCTTTCGTACAGGGTGAGACCGTGGCAGAGGCATTAAGTAATCAAGAAGCCATACAAAGAGCAGCACAGTATGGAGTTACCATTCAATTTGATGAAACAGCACAGGCTCCATTTTATAATTATACCGATGCCCAAGGAGTAGAGCATGTGGTTTGGTTTGATGACGTTAGAAGTATGAATGCCAAATTCAGATTAATCCCAGAGTATAATCTCACAGGGGCAGGCATATGGCAGATTATGAATTTCTTCCCTGGAATGACCAATGTAATTGGATCCCTATTTACTGTTGAAAACCCATAGAAGGATAGAGATTATTCTTGTATTGTCGAGTTGCAATAGAAGGATAGGATAGAGATTATTCTTGTATTGTCGGGTTGTAATAGAAGGAAAGAGATTATTCTCTGATTGTCGAGTAATAATAGAAGGGTAGATAATATAGTGTCTTAGTTAAATTGCAATAAAGTATGGATAATATCATATTTTCATACATTAATGTTTGAAATAAAAAATGTAATAAAACAAGAAAGAACATAGGATTTTGATTTATATAAGAAAATACGGGTTGTAGCAGGTTTAAACAAGCTATAGCCCGTTTCGATTTAGATTGATAGAATGCTAAATTTAGGTTATATGAAAAATTATTATCATATATTATTTAATTGTTATTAATGTGTAGTTAATATTCTTATATTATCGCATCCACTGGGATGCTTTTGTTATACTCCAATAATCATATTTAGAGTTATAGTAGAAATCTTGTGCTATTACTTTTTTATTAATCCCTTTTATATTAAGTAAGATGAAGTTTACAAATGTCTGCGAAAAAGCTATAATTGTTAGTACCATAAAGCATCCTAAAAACAACACAGGATGGGAGAGCAATGCCTAAGTATGCCGATGGCTACTGGAATTGAAAGGAGCTACATAGTATGAATAAGAAAGTATTGAAGGAGATTATTAGCTGGGTTTTGGTCTTTGTGATCGCATTTGCTCTGGCTAAGTTTATAAACAAGTTTGTGTTCTTTCGTGTAAATATTCCATCGGAATCCATGGAAAATACCATCCTTGTAGGAGATAAAGTGTTTATTTCCAAAGTATCTTATTGGTTTTCCGATCCCAAGAGGGGGGATATTGTGGTCTTCCCATATCCGGATAATGAAGAAGAAATCTATATAAAAAGAATTATTGGAGAACCTGGGGACGAAATTGAAGGAAAAGATGGTATTGTATATATTAATGGAGAACCTTTGCATGAGTCCTATGTGAAAGAGCAACTACTTTCTGATTTTGGACCCTATGTGGTACCAGAAGGAAAATATTTTATGTTGGGAGATAACCGTAATTTTTCAAAGGATTCCAGATATTGGATGAACAAATTTGTAGATAGAGAAAAGATACAAGGAAAAGCCATCTTAAAGACACCTGGATTTGTTTGGTTGAATAAGGTTGAGGAATAAATATTAGTCACATGAAGAAAAGATTTTAGTTAAAATAAGAAAAACGAGGGATAGATGTAGTAGCGGAATCCCTCGCTTTTTATTTACACTTTTTTATATACAAAAAGTAAAAAATTCCTAATAAATTTTCAACCTAAGAATTTAAATATAATTCATTCATTTGAATAACTTCTTGCATTGCTTCTTGACCAGGAGCACCAATAATATTTCGTTTATTCACGCAGCTGGTAAGGCTGATGGCATCATAGATATCCGCTTCGAATTTTTCACTAAACTCTTGGTATTTCGTCAGACTAACATCCTCTAAGGAGATGTTTTTATCAATGCAATAAAGAACCAATTGACCTACGATACCATGGGCATCACGAAAGGGAAGCCCCTTATTAACCAGATAATCTGCCACATCGGTGGCATTGGTAAATCCATTTTTTGCACTGTTTTCCAACTCGGTTTTGTTAAATTGTATGGTGGATAGCATACCTGTAAATAAGGCGATACATCCCTTAACAGTATCAATAGCATCAAAGGTTAGTTCCTTGTCTTCCTGCATATCCTTATTGTATGCTAGGGGAAGACCTTTCATGGTGGTTAGTAGAGAAATTAAGGCCCCGTAAACTCGGCCTGTCTTACCCCTTACTAATTCGGCAATGTCAGGATTTTTTTTCTGAGGCATGATACTAGATCCGGTTGAATATGCATCATCCAGTTCTACAAAACCATAGTCATTACTATTCCAGATAATGATTTCTTCACTGAAACGGCTTAAGTGCATCATTATGGTAGAGAGGGCACTTAGTAATTCAATAAGATAATCTCGATCCGAGACACTATCCATACTATTTATCGTTGGACCATCAAATCCAAGAAGTTGAGCCGTAAGGTTACGGTCTAGGGGATAGGTTGTACCAGCCAAGGCGCCGGAACCAAGAGGAGACAGATTCATCCGCTTTGCAATATCGGATAAACGGGATCGATCTCTCTTGAACATTTCAAAATAAGCTCCCATATGATGAGCCAAGGTGACTGGCTGTGCTTTTTGAAGATGGGTAAACCCAGGCATAAAGGTATCGATGTTTGATTTCATAATTTCGTTAAGGGTGAATAAAAGATCTTTTAGTAATCCATCGATTTCATTGATTTCATCCCTTGTATAAAGTTTCATATCCAGAGCCACTTGATCATTCCGGCTTCTACCGGTATGAAGTTTCTTTCCAGCTTCTCCAATCCGATCAATCAGATGAGCCTCTACGAAGCTATGGATATCTTCATAGGAATCATCAATTACCAAATCACCATTATCAATATCCTTTTTAATCTGATTTAAACCTTTGATGATTAATTCCTTCTCTTCTTCTGAAATAATAGCTTGCTTTGCCAGCATGGTTACATGGGCAATACTTCCTTCAATATCCTGCTTGTAAAATCTTTGATCAAAGGATATGGATGCATTAAAATTATGTACCAATTGATTGGTTTCTTTTGTAAAGCGACCACCCCAAAGTTTCATTTTCCTTACCTCATTTCTATCTAGAATTTAATATGCTTTAACAGACAAATTATCAATTACATATTTTATAATGTTTATTATTATACATGAATGTTTATAAATATGCAACTGTTAGAAAAAATAAAATTAAAGAAGTAGAGATTTTTACAAAGAATGTAATCGAGGGAATCTGAAAAAAATGACCACCACTACAATCCCATGAAAAGTTATCGTGGTGATGTCATGAAAAGATATCATGTGGATTCCATTACAAAGATATCATGTGGATTTCTTAAAAAGGTATCGTAGGGGTTTCATGAAAAGATATCTTGGAATTTCATTAAAAATCATCTTAGGATTTCATTTAAAGTTAAAATGGGTTTCTATTATAAAATTATCATGGCACCTCATAATAAAAATATCATGGGATCCTCATTATAAAGAGTTTGATATTGTTATCTAACGATATATTAGTCAGGGAGTTACTTTGCTTGTATTTTTAACAATGATAAAGGCCGTCATACCATATCCTATGACAGCCCTGTGGTTAATATTTAAACCCTATTTTTCTACTTCCAAGTTATATAGCTTAGTATACTTATCTTTTAGATACTTAACATAATAGTCTGCATTAAATTCTTCTCCTGTGACATCTTTCAGGATTTGATTGGTGTTTTTGGTAGCACCATATTTATGGATGGAATCCCGTAAATACTCACGAATAGGAGTTAAGTTGCCTCCTTTTAAATATTCATCAAAGGGCATGATATCTTTCATGTGGGCGTGAATTTGGGAAGCCACTGCACTACCTATGGCATAGGAAGGGAAATAACCAAATTCTCCATAGGACCAATGGGTGTCCTGAAGGATGCCCTGTGCATCGTCTGGGGGAGTAATCCCCATATAATCCTGATACTTTTTATTCCACACTTCTGGTAACTCTTTGATGGAAACTTCATTATCAAAAATCATTTTCTCGATTTCATATCGGATAATGATATGGATCGGGTAGGAGAGTTCATCGGCTTCTGTACGTATTAGGCTTGGTGCTGCTTTGTTGATTCCATTAATAAAATGATCTAGGGAAATGTTTTTCAAATTATCCGGATAGGTATCTACCAATTTACTATAAATGGGTTCCCAGAATTCTTTGCTACGTCCTATGATATTTTCAAAAAAACGAGACTGAGACTCATGCATTCCCATTGAAGCACCACCACCCACTAAAGTTTGCGTTAGGGAATCGTCGATGTTCATTTCATAAAGAGCATGTCCTGCTTCATGAATGATAGAAAACATGGCGCTTTCCAGATTGTCTTCTATATAGCGATCGGTAATGCGAACATCATGGTTATGCAGTTGTAAGGTAAAGGGATGAGCGCTTTCTCCAATAACCCCACGATTAAAATCAAATCCTATATAACCACATAAATATCTACAAAACTCTCTTTGTTTATCTATATCATAGTTTAAATAATTATAACTCTTATCAATGGTATCCGCCTTTTTGGATATTTCTTTCAGTAATGGGATGATTTCTTCCTTGATCTTATGAAAGAAAAGATCCAGATCTTGAATTTCAAAACATTCATCAAAATCACTCAATAAAACCTCATAGGGTTTTTGATTTTTCTTAACCCGATATTTTGCAAATTTCTTTTTATATTGAATAATTTTTTCAAGGTAAGGGGCAAAATCATCATAGTTATTATCTTTTCTTGCTTTAGCCCATTTTCTATTGGAAACTAAAGTCAATTCATTAAATTCTCGGTATTCTTTGGGAGGAATACTTTCCAGTTGATCATAGGTTTTCTTTAGTTCTTTGATGATTGCTTTTTCCGTATCCGACAGACTTTCCTGTTCCTTGTCATCTTGTAGTTTCTTTAAGATACTCCGCACATCATCATTAATTAGGCTTTTCATATATTCATCTGCTAGGATTCCATTCACCTTAGAAGTGTAGTCCGCCGCCTCAATGGGTGCTTGGGTTTGGTCATCCCATTCAAAGAGATTTCTGGCGGTTTCAAATGCCATAGCTTTTTCTAGATAAGGCTTCAGTTTTTCAAAATTTTTATTCATATGACCTCCTATTATCTTTTGAATAATATCATTGAAGATATAATTATAGATGTATCATAATATAAAAAATATAATTGTATTTGCTTAAATATACTTATTTAATAGTATATCTGTTTTTAACAAGCATATCAAACAAAAAAATACCTTTACTTCCTAATAATACTTGCAATGCCGATAGGATTAGTATAAAATGATTTATACATACAAATGACAACTTAAAAATTACATAGTATATTTTCCATTTATAAGTAAATAATAGAAAAGAATAGGTCTGAGACCGCCTATAAAAAGAAAGGAAGGATCAAGATTATGAAAAACATGACAATTGAAAAAGTGGTTGGAAGAGAGATAATAGACTCCAGAGGTAATCCTACCGTTGAAGTAGATGTGTTTTTGGCAGATGGTAGCATGGGAAGGGCAGCAGTTCCCTCTGGTGCTTCAACTGGTGCATTTGAAGCAGTGGAATTAAGAGATAATGACAAAAATAGATATCTTGGAAATGGTGTAAAAAAGGCAGTGGAAAATGTAAACACCTTAATCGCTACTGAGCTAAAAGGCCTAGACGCTAGTGATCAACCCATGATTGATGCAAAAATGATTGCTTTGGACGGAACAGCGAACAAAGGTAAACTAGGAGCCAATGCTATTCTTGGTGTATCCCTTGCAGTTGCTAAAGCAGCAGCAGCGTCCTTAAATCTTCCTTTATATCGTTATTTGGGAGGCGTTAATGCCAAGACTTTACCAGTGCCTATGATGAATATTATCAATGGTGGTAAGCATGCGGATTCTAGCTTAAATATCCAAGAGTTTATGATTATGCCGGTAGGTGCAACGACCTTTAGTGAAGCTATGGAGCATAGCGCAACTGTCTTCCATACCTTGAAGAAATTATTAAAGAACGACGGATATGTAACAGCTGTTGGTGATGAGGGTGGTTTTGCACCTAAGTTTAACAGCGATACCGAAGCTCTTGACTATATTGTGAAGGCAATTGAAGCTGCTGGTTATCGTCCAGGTGAAGATTTTTATATAGCTATTGATGCAGCAGCAACGGAAATGTATGAAGAAGCGAAGAAGGCTGGAAGAGAAGGCGAATATCTATTCTGGAAATCAGGGGAATATAAGACCGTGGAAGAGATGGTGGACTTCTGGGATCAGGTATGTAATAAGTATCCTGTAATCTCTCTAGAAGACGGACTGTCAGAAGAAGATTGGGAAGGTTGGAGACTTCTAACGGAGCGGATCGGACAGAAGGTTCAATTAGTAGGTGATGATCTTTTTGTTACCAATACCGATAGAATACAGAAAGGTATTAGTCAAGGCATTTCCAATTCTGTTCTTATTAAGTTCAATCAGATTGGATCTTTAACAGAAACCTTGGATGCCATAGAGATGGCTAAGAATAATCGCTGGACCGCAGTGATTTCTCACAGATCTGGAGAAACTGAGGATGTTACTTTAGCAGATATTGCAGTAGCTACCAATGCAGGACAGATTAAGACTGGTGCTCCTTCCAGAACAGATCGTGTGGCTAAATATAACCAGCTATTAAGAATTGAACAGGAATTAGGAAAATCAGCTAGATATCTAGGAAAGGATGCATTTAAAGTTTCTAGATAAGCATAAATAATAAGGCGATATCGAAGGTTTGGCTAAATCTTCGATATCGCCTTTCATTATGGTTTAATGAGAATGATTCAAATATGGAAAGATCAATTACAAGCCGACAATATTGTCTTTCATCATGATTCATAGATAATCCATAAAAATATTAGCATAAGCATATATTTTATGCATATTATCCGATACTCAATTAAAATATTAATTATTGAAATTTGTCTTATTCATATTTAAGTTCATATGGTTCTTTTAAAACATAGCGGTAAGACTTTATTACATTACCACTCTCATATGTAAATCGATTGCCACATAGATCTCTATCACAAACATAAGGTGAATGATCATATAATTGCCACTGATCCCACATGGAGTCATCATAAGGTTTGTTTGAATTAATATTCTGTTCATTTGTCATTTCAAGATACACTCCTAAAGCTTTGTATATATAAATATATCTCGAATCACACTCTATTTCAAGCAAAACCATAATTTAAATTTTGATGAAATTTTCCATATTTCTACAAATTTATTTTCTTAGTTTGTCAATTTTCTTTTGTAATTCGACTAAAATGATTGGAACAAAGGAGAGTAGAACTACAAATGCCCATTGTCTTAAGGAAAGTGGAACCACCTGAAAAATCTTAGACAATGTAGGGAAGGATATCACAGCGATCTGCATGAAAGCGCAAATGACAAAGGATATCACAAGTTTTGGATTGGTAAATAAGCCAATCTCAGAAAGGGAATGTTCACTTCTCATATTAAAGGAATGAAACAGTTGAGATAAACTTAATACAGCAAAGGACATGGTTCTACCAACCCAAGGGATATAGCTGCCAGGTAATGGGTTTCCATTAATCTGGTCGGTTATGGATTTTAACATGGCGGGTTTATCGTAATGATAATAGCCAACTATAAATGCTAATAAGGCCAGTGAACCAATCATGATTCCTTCAAAAACAATGCGAAATGTTAGGCCATCGGCAAACATTCCTTTTTTGGGGGATATGGGTTTCTTTTGCATAATGTCTTTGTCAGCAGGCTCTACTCCCAGGGATATGGCAGGGAGAGAATCCGTAACCAGGTTTACCCATAACAATTGCACGGCCACTAAGGGGGTTGGAAGTCCAAGAAGAATGGCAACAAATATGGTTAGTATTTCTCCTATATTACTGGAGAGTAGGAAATGGACTGCCTTCTTTATATTTTCGTAAATACCTCGGCCTTCTTTAACAGCAGAAACAATGGTAGCAAAGTTGTCATCGGTTAAAATCATATCGGCAGCATTTTTAGCTACGTCTGTACCGGTAATTCCCATGGCACATCCAATGTCAGCGGCATTGAGAGCAGGAGCATCATTTACCCCATCACCAGTCATGGCTACAACTTCTCCTTTGTTTTGATAGGCTTTTACAATTCTCACTTTATGTTCAGGGGATACCCTGGCAAATACACTAAATCCGGAAATCTTTCTATTTAATTCCTCATCACTCATTTCCGATAATGCCTCTCCTGTAATTGCCTCACTCATATCATTTAAAATGCCAAGTTCTTTTGCAATTGCAACAGCGGTCAGAATATGATCTCCGGTTATCATAACCGGTTTTATTCCTGCTTGCTTACATAGGCGTACCGCTTCTTTTACTTCGACCCTTGGGGGATCAATCATACCGATCATACCGATAAAAATCAAATCATTTTCTAATACTCTTGCACCTTCTCGGCAACTTGACTGGGGAATATTCTTGTAAGCAACGGCTAGAACCCTTAGAGCTTTAGCAGTCATATCATTATTTAGAGCTACCAATCGTCTTTTTTCACTACTGGTAAGGGGATGAATGGAACCATTATAATAATAGGAGGAACATCGTTGAATTAAAAAATCAAAGGCTCCTTTTGTGATACTCCGGTAAGTTTGATCCGGGGATTTATGTACGGTAGTCATTAATTTTCTTGCTGAATCAAAGGGAATTTCATGGACTCTTTGAAAGGTAGAATCCAGTGTTGTTTTATTGGCTCCAGCATGATAAGCAGCCGTAACCAATGCTTTTTCTGTCGGCTCTCCTGTCACAGATATACCCTTCTTGGAAGCCTGAAGAATGGCATCATTACAGAGGGCAGCATGGGAGAGAAGGAAGTTTGCAAATTCTCCATCAAATTTTTCCATACCTCTTATGGAGCTAATTGCTGTAACAGTCATTACATTTTGGGTCAGGGTTCCAGTTTTATCAGAACATATTACGGTAGCACTTCCTAAGGTTTCCACTGCTGGAAGTTTACGAATAACGGCATTTTTCTTTGCCATCCGTTGAACACCAAGAGATAGCATTATTGTTACAATGGCCGGGAGACCTTCGGGAATGGCTGCTACGGCTAGACTGACCGAGGTCATAAACATATCAAAGACAGGGAGATTCTTGAGCAATCCCATGATGAAAATTAGGACGCAAATGCTAAGTGCTGCAATACCCAAAGCCTTCCCTGTTCTTGCCAGTCGCTTTTGTAAAGGAGTCATGGGAGTCTCTTCCTGCATTATTAATTTGGCAATATGACCTACTTGGGTATTCATTCCAGTTGCAGTAACTACAGCCTTAGCACGGCCGTAAATTACAGTACTGGTCGCCATAACCAGATTGCAGCGATCAGCAAGATTGGTATCCGCTTTCAATCGAACTTCTGCAATTTTGTCTACCGGGTGTGATTCTCCAGTTAGGGAAGCTTCTTCTACTTGTAGATTTACTGATTTAATGAGTCTGGCATCTGCAGGTACAAAGTAACCCGTTTCCAAAAGAATAATATCCCCTGGTACTAATTGAGAGGAATCTATCATGTCAACTTTTCCATCCCGCAGTACATGGGCCGTGGGAGCTGACATTTTCTTTAATGCTTCTAGAGCTTTTTCTGCCTTTGCTTCCTGCAAAACACCTAGAGTAGCGTTGAGCATAATGATACATAATATTATGACAGGATCCACAAAATCCAGGTTCCCATCCATATAGGACACAACTAGAGAAACGATAGCAGCGCATATGAGTACAATAATCATGAAGTCAGCAAATTGACCGATAAATTTACTAAGTAAACTCTTTTTTTTCTTGGCTTCTAAGATATTCCGCCCATATTTCTGCTGACGTTTTCTTACTTCATTTATGGATAGACCCTGATCGGGCTTAACTTCTAACTCCTTTAATGTTTCTTCAATGGATAAATTGTGCCAATGCATTTTAATTCACTCCTAATAAGGAAAATCTTCTTTTAATTATATGAAACGGAAAATGGTTTATGATTACATCAATATTTGGATTATTAAAATATGTATTATGGATATCCTTCATGGTTCTACATGAAAATCTTTACACAAAATGATTCATAAAAAATTTATAAATATAGTCATTTACATTTCTAAGGATTGGTGTATAATGTTTCAAGTGCTTATTGTAAACTTATCGATATAGAATCACTTTTTGGAATTCTCTTTTTTAAAATAAAATTAATTATAGTAAAATTTATAAATGTTTTTATTGAGAAATTATATTTATTGTAAGTATCGATAGTTTAAAAAAATATAATTTACAACGTATTTATGGAATAAAAAGCAGGTCTATGCAGGATATGGACTTAACATTTAAGTTTGAAAACTTGCCATTTTGACCACCCCATGCAACAGGAAGAGGTATATAGATTTAACACTTAAGTTTGAAAACAAAAGATGTATAGAAATAGTATTGCAAATATGTAAAGAAGACAAAATGAAATGAGAATAATGGAAAGAGGTATGGTATGGCTAGATCAGTAACACAAGATATGACAGTTGGGTCTCCGACAAAATTAATACTGAAATTCTCAGTACCGATGTTAATCGGGAATCTATTCCAGCAGTTCTATAATATGGTGGATTCCATAGTAGTAGGTCGCTTTGAAGGTAAGGATGCTTTGGCCGCCGTAGGAGCTACAGGTTCCATCATATTTTTGATATTTGGTTTAACTTTTGGTTTATCGGCTGGTATTTCCATTGTAGTATCCCAGTATTTTGGGGCTAAGGATTACAAAAATGTACAGAAAAGTTTTGCAACTGCTTCCTATATTATATTTGCAGCGGCTATTATCTTTGGTATCATTGGTTTCTTTTCTAGCCGATGGCTTTTAGAATTATTGAATACTCCTGCATCGATTATCGATCATTCCGATATATATATGAAAATATCCTTTGCAGGAATTTTAGGTGTTGCTAGTTATAATGGAATGTCGGCAGTTCTACGAGCCTTAGGAGATTCGACAACACCATTGATTTTCTTAATTGTTGCTAGTGTTTTAAATGTAATTTTAGATTTACTTTTTGTAGTTGAATTTGGTTGGGGAGTTCCAGGAGTAGCCATTGCAACAATTATTGCTCAGTTTATTTCTGGTTTGGGATGCATTATCTATGCCTTGGCAAAAGTGAAAATACTTCGTATGCCCCTAAAAGAGTTTAAACCGGACAAGGAAATTTTCCGTAAATGTATTCGTCTGGGGATTCCCGTAGCGATACAGAATTCTTTTGTATCTGTTTCTTTGATGGCCATGCAGGGGGTTATTAATAGTTTTAATGAGGTGGTAATTGCCGCAAATACTGCTGCAGCCAGAATTGAACAGCTTGTTTTACAGCCCTCCATGTCCGTTGGAGCAGCAGTAGCTTCATTTACCGGTCAGAATATTGGAGCTGGAAAAATAGATCGAGCAAGAAAAGGGTTGCGATCTGCAAGTATGATTATAATTATATTTGCATTGATTATGCTTCCAGTGATGTATTTTGGTAGTGAGGTTATCATGGGCTTCTTTACCAATAAAGATGATGTGGAAGTTGTTAAGGTGGGTGTGGAAGCAATTCGTGTCACTAGCTTTTTCTATGCCTTCGTTGGATTTATATTTGTAACTAGAAACTTCCTAAGTGGTACTGGTGATATCAATATTCCTATGATTATGGGATTTTCTGAAGTCGTGGTTAGAGTAATATTAGCCAATGTGTTAGCTGGTTTTTTAGGATATCACGGTATTTGGTGGTCAACTGCATTTACCTGGTTAATTACTGCTTTTGTTGGAATACTGCGAGTACTATCCGGTAAGTGGAAGAATAAATCGGTTGTTCAAACAAGTCAAGCGATGGAATAAATATTTGCCTCAAACAAGGCAAGTGGCAAGTAGCCGAATAATTCACACGGATACTTTTTCCTTTCTCTTTTTGTAAATTCGATTGCCAATAAAAAAGAGGAATGCGATAAGAAATACCGGGATTAGGTTGCTTTTATAGCGTTCATAATATTCGGCAACCAATTTATAATTTTCTCTTAAGGAATATCCAAGTCCAATAAGCAAGGTATTCCAGGCAGTAATACCAAGCATGGAGGCGAAAAAATATGTCACAGGGTTTAATTTTGCTGCTCCTGCAACCAAAGCAATATAGGTTCGGATCAGCGGGATAACCCTACCGATACATACTGCAGCGGCACCGTTTTTCTGAAATTTTTCATAGGAAGAGTCAATACCATTGGCGGATTTCGGAAATTTTGTCTTAATGCCATTGATAATAGCTCCGCCTCCAAACCACCCAATTGTAAAACAGATCCCCGTGCCAATCAATCCGGCAAGGATACTTAAGGGAAGGATTACGAGAAAGGGAGTTTGGTTCAAAGAAGCGACAGCCCCACTGAAGGGAAGTACGATTTCACTGGATACAGGAAAACAGGCATATTCTAAAAGTATGATGATGAACATGGCAATGAGCCCGTATTCTGCTATCAGGTTCATAAGATAATTCATTTAGACCTCCTTTATTTGCCAAAGCAAAGTCGTCTTGGGAACAAATTAGTAAATGCCTTACATGATTTTCTGCCTTACTGCTTTAGGGTTTCATGTTTCATAAATCGTCTCGTAGAAAATATATTCCATACAATAGGAAATAATGAGTTGCATTAAGGCTTTCTATATCTAGGACAAAGAAGAAAAGCCTTGACAAAAAATACTACCATGTATATATTAATAAATATCATATATACAAAGAAAAGCGTTGATAAGGAGTATTAAGAGGAAACGTACTTTCAGAGAGCTGCCGGTTGGTGGAAGGCAGTAGCAACGGACTCCCAACTCGCCTTTGAGCTCCCCGGTTGAAATAATAGTAGGCAGGGGCGGTATTCCCGTTATCGAAACAAAGAGTGCGTAGCGATTCTTATTACCTAGGTTGCATTTGGCAAAATGCTGTTAGCTATGATGTACTATGCATTTAGCAAATACTGTTAGCTAGGATGTACTATGCATTTAGCAAAATGCTGTTAGCTATGATGTACTATGCATTTAGCAAAATGCTGTTAGCTATGATGTACTATGCATTTAGCAAAATGCTGTTAGCTATGATGTATTATGCATTTAGCAAAATGCTGTTAGCTATGATGTATTATGTATTAAGCAAATACTGTTAGCTAGGATGGATTTACCTAAGAGGTATTATCTAAGAAGCATTTGTTAATGATGCAGTTATCAAGAAGCATTGACCTAAGATACAGAATAGGAACCGTTACGAAGAAGAGTGGTACCACGGAAGAGGATTTCCTTTCGTCTCATATACAGGTTAGGATAACTAACTAAAGGATATGGGTCGGGAGGTTTTTTATTTATCAGAAAGTTCTTGAAACTTTTCAAATTAAATAAAAACTTTGTGCAGGTGCACACTTAGACATATGGTAATTATTACTTTATGAATGCTTTCGGATATTTATAAGAACTAAGAATTTTAAATTATAGGAGGAGTTTCTATGTCAACACCTTATAATCATAAGGAAATTGAAAAGAAGTGGAGAAAGTACTGGGAGGATCATCCAGTTAATGTGAATGACGGAAAAAAAGAAAAATACTACTGCCTTGATATGTTTCCTTACCCTTCAGGTAGTGGGCTCCATGTAGGACACTGGAGAGGTTATGTAATTAGTGATGTTTGGAGCCGTTATAAGTTATTGAATGGATATTATATCATTCATCCCATGGGTTGGGATGCCTTTGGACTTCCAGCTGAAAACTATGCCATAAAAATGGGAGTACACCCAAGCAAATCTACGGCTGAGAATATTGCAAATATAAAGAAACAGATGAATGAAATCTCAGCGATTTATGATTGGGATATGGAAGTCAATACAACAGATCCCAATTTCTACAAATGGACCCAATGGATCTTTGTAAAAATGTTTAAAGCAGGTCTGGCATACGAAAAGGAAATGCCAATCAATTGGTGTCCTTCCTGTAAGACAGGTCTTGCAAATGAAGAAGTTGTAAATGGGGAATGTGAACGTTGTGGTTCCACCGTTTCAAAGAAAAATCTTAAGCAATGGATGTTAAAAATTACAAAGTATGCAGAGCGTTTGCTGGAAGATTTGAACAAATTGGATTGGCCTGAGAAGGTAAAGAAAATGCAGTCCGATTGGATTGGCAAAAGCTATGGTGCAGAGGTGGATTTTGCTGTTGATGGTACAGATAAATCCATCCGTGTATATACCACGAGACCAGACACCTTATATGGAGCTACCTTTATGGTACTAGCTCCGGAGCATGCCATGGCCAAGGAATTGGCAACTAAGGAACAGGAAGCTGCCGTAGAGGAATACATTTTTAAAGCCTCCATGAAATCTTCTGTAGACCGTTTGCAGGATAAGGATAAAACAGGGGTATTTACTGGTAGCTATGCAATTAATCCATTGACCAAGAAACCAATTCCAATTTGGTTGTCTGATTATGTATTAGCAGATTACGGTACAGGAGCAATTATGTGTGTTCCTGCCCATGATGATAGAGACTTTGAGTTTGCTAAGAAATTTGATATTCCCATTGTTCAGGTTATCTCCAAGGATGGAAAGGAGGAGCCAGAATTAACCCAGGCTTATACAGAGCCAGGCATCATGATCAATTCCGGTGAATGGAATGGCATGAATTCCGAACAGGCGAAAGAAGAAGTACCTGATTCACTAGAAAAAATGGGAATTGGGAAAAAGACGGTTAACTATAAACTCCGTGACTGGGTATTCTCAAGACAACGGTATTGGGGAGAGCCGATTCCGATTATTCATTGTGAACATTGTGGATCAGTGCCAGTTCCTGAAGAAGAGCTACCTCTATTATTACCAGAAGTAGAAAAATATCAACCCACAGGTACCGGGGAATCCCCCTTGGCAGATATTCATGATTGGGTAAATACCACTTGCCCTCAATGTAAGAAACCAGCGAAAAGAGAAACCAATACCATGCCTCAATGGGCCGGATCTTCTTGGTATTTCCTAAGATATGTGGATAATAAGAATGATAAGGAATTAGTTTCTAAGGATAAAGCGAAGAAGTTCTTGCCTGTTGATATGTACATTGGTGGAGTAGAGCATGCAGTACTACATTTGCTATATTCTAGATTCTACACAAAATTCCTATACGATATCGGGGTAGTGGATTTTGATGAACCTTTTATAAAACTATTTAACCAAGGTATGATCGGAAAAAATGGTGCCAAAATGAGTAAATCCAAGGGCAACGTTGTTTCTCCGGATGATTTGGTTAGTGATTATGGCTGCGACTCCTTAAGAATGTACGAATTATTTGTAGGACCACCGGAACTAGATTCTGAATGGGATGACAGGGGTATCGATGGAGTATATCGTTTTATCAACCGTTTCTATAACTTGATTATGGATAATAAGGATAAGAGTGTTAATCCATCTGCTGATATGGAGAAGCTTCGTCATCGTATGATTTATGATATCACCACCCGTTTGGAAAGCTTTAGTTTAAATACTGTAGTTTCTGGCTTCATGGAATATAATAATAAAATGATTGATCTGGCAAAGAAAGCAGGAGGAATTGATAAAGAAACTCTAGAGACAGCAGTGATTTTATTAGCTCCATTTGCCCCTCATGTGTCTGAGGAATTATGGTCTCAATTGGGTCACGAAACTTCTGTCTTTTCTAATACATGGCCAAAATATGATGAGGAAAAGATGAAGGACAGTGAGATTGAAATTGCGGTACAGGTTAACGGTAAAGCCAAGGGTACCATCATGATTGCTGTAGATGCGAAAAAAGAGGAAGTAATTGCTATTGCAAAGGAAGCAGTAGCCGATAAAATGAATGGAAACATAGTAAAAGAGATTTATGTACCTGGAAAAATTGTTAACCTTGTGGTTAGGTAGAGGGTAATTATACAAAAATAGTAAATAATAAATAGAGAAAGAGGCAATAGTTTGACCTTAAAGTCCATCGAAAAGAAAAATTAAGGGATTTACTATGGCCTCTTTATCATTTACATTAAAATTGTATGATAATTTAAAAAAATTCTATCATTTCTAGCATTTTAATGGTAAAATAATCTATAATAAAGTAGATGAATACTATCTATTATTACAAAAACAATTTGACAAGCATTATGACTACTGGACAGTGTTATTTACAATTCTACTCTAGTTTAGGGGGTTTTGTTTCATGAAACTATTTACGAAGTTTACGAAGAAGGATTTATGGAATATACCAAATATTTTATGCTACATTCGTTTCCTTCTAATTCCTGTATTTATTTCTCTATATATCAAGGAGGCTTATAAACAGGCGGCAATCGTTGTTTTAATATCAGGACTAACCGATTTTTTAGATGGATTTGTAGCAAGAACATTTCACATGGTAACGGAATTTGGGAAACTGATTGATCCCTTAGCAGATAAACTCACCCAGGCATCTTTGATTTTTGTACTTGTTGTAAGAATTAAATGGATGTTTCTTTTGCTGATATTATTCGTAATCATGCAGTTGTTTATGTTATTTGCTGGCTTGATTATGTTAAAAAAGGGTAAGAAACTAAATGGTGCAAAATGGTTTGGAAAAGTATCCACTACCGTTTTTTATGCGGTGATGCTAGTATTAGTAGCTCTTCCAAATTTGACTACTAATATACAAAATATCTTGATGTTGGTATGTGGGGCGTTTTTATTATTATCTTTTCTTTTATACATCAACGAATATGTTAAAATGTACCGAGCCTTAGATAAGAATGAGGAGATTATGGATGGAGTTAAATAAAAATACCATTAAAAAATAATGGGGATTATAACTTTTGCAGTTCTACTATTGGTGGGTGCCCAGCGCTTTGATGTGGTGCTATATTTTGTTCAATACCTATTTGGATTGATTTCCCCCTTTGTCTTGGGAGCTGCCATAGCCTTTATTTTAAATGTACCCATGAGAGGGATCGAAAACAAACTTTTGTCTAAGATAAAAAAATTAAAAAATCCGAAAGTAAAACGTACTTTTAGTTTATTACTAACTTTATTATTGATGACTGGAATTATCTTTCTTGTGGCTTTTCTGATCATTCCAGAGGTGGGACGAACAATTCAAGTCATCGTCTATGAAAAGTTTCCGGATTTTATCGAAAGAATACAAAGAGAGTATTCCGATTTGTTAGTACAGTATCCAGAGATTTTAGAGTATCTTGATAATTATGAGCTGGATTGGAAACAAATTGGTGAAGGCATTGTTAATTTTATGAGAAACAGTGGTACTAGTATGTTACAATCCACATTTGGTATAGCTTCTTCTATCTTGGGCGGAGTAATTAATTTCTTTTTAGGATTTATTTTTGCTATTTACATCCTAATTCAAAAGGAAAGATTAGGAAGGCAAATCAAGAAATTATTCTATGCGTATTTACCGAAAAAAGTTACCGATAAGTTCCTAAGTATATGCTCTTTATCATCAAAAACATTTTCCAGCTTCTTATCGGGACAGTGTGTAGAAGCAGTTATCTTAGGTCTTATGTTCTTTTTTACCTTAAGTATTCTTCGCTTTCCCTATGCCTTGCTAATCGGGGTGGCGATAGGATTTCTTGCTCTAATACCGATCTTTGGAGCTTTTGTTGGTTGTTTTATTGGAGCCTTTTTAATCATTATTGTTGACCCTATTAAGGCATTTTGGTTTTTGATTATTTTCCTGATCATTCAACAGATTGAGGGAAATCTGATTTATCCTAGGGTTGTTGGAAGTTCTGTTGGATTACCTTCTATGTGGGTCTTGGTAGCGGTAACCATTGGAGGTAATATTATGGGAGTAGCCGGTATGTTAATCTTTATACCAATGACTTCTGTTATATATACCTTAACTAGAGAAGCAGTAAACCATCGCCTAAAAAAGAAAAAAATTGTTGTGTAATTGAGTTATAGTCTACAAAATATATACGGGTATACAGATAGCATCCTCAGATTCATATCTGTATGCCCGTTTTAAATTTTGATCTTCCCTTTCTTTTTATCTATTTAGATTTAACATCATCGCCTTTATCATTTCAAATTGTTTTTTTTGTTTTCCCGTCATATTCCTAGTTAGAATATCAATCATCATTTCGTTTTCATCTTTCGTAAAGGTAAGATTTTGATCTTGAAGTTTTTTATTGGTGCTCATGATTAATGGCAATAATTGCTCCATAGGTTTTCCTTCGGCTTCTTTTACCAGCTCCATTAAAATAGCTATTTTTCTTGGATCAATATTTCTAGATTTGTTATGAAAGGATGCATCCGGCATCGTAATCACTCCTTATCATCATGGGGGTTGTTATTATCATCATATGATAAATTTTTAAAAAGCATGCTTAAGTTTTGATAGCTACCTTTCTTATCTGGGGGCATCATTGCTTCTAGCATTTTATACATATTCTGGTACCCGGTGTCATCCGAGGGTGGAAAGTTGGATTGTTCCTTAGGAAGGGGAAAGGGATTATTTTCACTCTGATGTTCTGTTTCAAGACTTTTATTGTAATTTTCGTTTTCAAGGTTTTTATTATAAGGTCCTGTTTCAAGATTTTTATTGTAATGTTCTGTTTCAAAACTTTTATCATAAGGTTCGGTTTCAAGACTTTTATTGTAATGTTCGATTTCAAGATTTTCATTCTGATGTTCTATTTCATGACTATTCTTATAAGGTTCTATATTAAAATCTTCCTTATGATCTTTTGCTTCTAAAGTTTTTTTATGATAATTGGCTTCATTATGTAAATCCTTTTCCTCTTGATCCTTGTTTAGGAATTTACTGATTTGAGGATCCTTTATTAAGGTTTCATATTCATCTCCAGCGATTTCTTTCAAAAAGGCATCAAAATCAAATCTTGAATTTTCTGCTTCATCGGAATCTCTATCTTCAGTTTCCGAAGAGTAATCCTCTGTTTGCTTCTGATATGGAGGCTCAGAATCATCGGCTTCATAATCATCATTATTAAAACCATCAAATGAGAAACCGCCCATTTCTTCCATGGTCTTCATGAGATCCATATATTTTTTGTAATTCTCAAACATACGTCTTGCATTAAAAAACCCCAAGATTTGGTCTACAATAGCTTTTTCGTGATCGTAACATAAAGGCCGGATGGCATTGAGCATCCCTTCGGCATCTATTTCACTTTGTTCATAGTCACAGGCAGCTAAATCTTTTGCTTTAGAAATAGCATGAAAGCTGCCCATGAAATCGAGCAGCTTGGCTAATAAATCCATGGTAGGCTTTGTTTTATAATCGAAATAAGGCAAGGCAGCCTTTAAAATCTTTGCTGAGTGTATGTAGTTAAGATTTGCCATAGCTTCCCCTGTGTTCTATGTACTCAATACAGTATATTCAAGGGAGAAATAATCATGCAATTTTATAGAAATAGAAAATTGACTACAAAATAGAAAAATAACTGCAAAATGAAAAAGTAACTGCAAAATGGAAAAAGGAAAGTAATTGCTACAAAAAAAAGAGACAGTAAAAAAGAGACTGTAGTTAGATAGAAAAGATGCTAGTGATGATAAGGAAGAAAATCTTTTGAAAATCTTCTTATAGATTAGGTGGTTTAAAGGAAGAGAATCTTTTGAAAATCTTCTTATAGATTAGGTGGCTATAAGAAAGAAAATCATATGAAAATCTTCTTATAGATGAAGTGGCTATAAGGAAGAAAATCATATGAAATTCTTCTTAAAGTTTAAGTGATTTTAAGCAAGGATGCTTATAAAATTCTTATTAATTGGGATAGTTTAAATTTTCATCCTTTATATGATATAGTATCTCATCTAGAAAACTTTTTGCATATTCTTTGGCAAGGCTTAGGTTCATGTCGGAATAATTACCGCAATTTTCTGGGGTAGCCCCTGGGATGTCCCCTTCAAAGTCCCTTATGAACTCAAACATTTCCACAATTAAGGGAAGAATCTCCTTGGATGTATAATCACCGCCAAGTAGGAGATAAAATCCAGTTCGACAGCCCATTGGTCCAAAATAAATAATCTTTTCTTCGTACTCTTTATGGTTTCTCAGAAAAGTTGCACCTAGATGTTCTATGGTATGAACTTCACCGGTATTCATCACCGGGTCAAAATTAGGTCTGGTCATTCGAATATCAAAAGTGGTAATGGTTTCATTCCCTAGTTTATCTTTTCTTGATACGTAGATACCAGGAAGTAATTTCATATGATCAATTGTAAAACTTGCAATCTGTTTCATCTTTTATTCCCTTCTTTCATCAAATCTAAATCATCTTGTTTATTATGTTTCCCTGATAATTGATTTCTTCAATTCTCAGTGGCTTGTTTTTTATTAATAATCGAATTATACCATAAATCATATCATATGTATCCATTTTATTATGATACGTTCATTTCCATGGTTTTGATAAACACTTGACCAGGTGGAAGATATTGACTTATTTCTCAGTAAGTTTTATTATAATGATATTAGACATATTCAGATATAAATTTATAAAAAATACCATGATAAACTATTTTTGATAAATTGAAGGACTAAGTGATAAGTTTTTGCTGGATCATTGAAAATAATTAGTCAATGATAAACGAATTGGATGGATGAATTACTAAGAGCTAAGTTTGTCATGGATTATAACATTACACATATCTTACATTTATTTATGAGAGAACGAGGAGTTATCAAATTGAGAATCGGTGTTTGTGATGATGAAAGTATTATCCGTAAGGAACTCATGGAATTTTGTGAAAAGTTTAGAAGTAGTAATCTTATCGATTTTGAATTAGTGCAATTTTCCTCCGGTAACGATTTGTTAAAATATAAGGAGCCGATCGATATCTTGTTTTTAGATATCCAGATGAAGGGAATTAATGGATTAAGAACGGCACTAAAAATCCGAGAAACAAATGATAGCATGATTATTATCTTTGTAACGGGTTACCGAGCATTTTGGCAGGAGGGCTATAAGGTAAGGGCATTTCGATATTTATTGAAGCCCTTAAAAGAAACTGATTTTATGATTGCCCTCGGGGATGCTATTAATGATTTATATAAAAACAGTAAAATGGTTTTGGGTAAGGACGGTAATTTTTTCTTTATTCATTTAAAGGACATTCTCTATATAGAATGTGGGAATCGATCTACTTTGGTTAGAACCAAAACCAACTGTTTTGAAAGTGTTATGACAATGACGGAATGGGAAAAGTTATTGGACAATGGAGATTTTTATCGAGTTCATAAATCCTATATC
Organism: Clostridiales bacterium; assembly: GCA_012839085.1. GTDB lineage: Bacteria > Bacillota > Clostridia > Lachnospirales > Lachnospiraceae > Mobilitalea. Next base: position 5,258 of record DUNZ01000045.1, on the reverse strand, counting down.
GTAAATATGTATTACATTGACAAAATAGACGATAAGGTGACCATGGATAATGGAGAATTGGTTGAAGTCTCTGTCCGTCAAAGAGCTAAATTTAAAAAGGCATGCAAAGAATTTAGAAAGAGAAATGCAAGATAAGGTGGAAGTATGAGTTACAGTGCAAGTGATCTAATGCTTTATTATTTCATTGATTTGATTAAATTACTGATTATTATTGGTTGGATAATGGGATTTTCTTTTAAGAAAAATAAAGCTTTATTGGTTATTACTCTAGTACCAGTGATTGTAATACACCTATTAAGTCAATTCAATCTCAATGATAATAAGGATTTGGTGGAAAGTATTCTGCCAATTACTTTATTATTGGTTCTTTTATTTCTTATTCAAGAAAAAATCATTAGAAAATTACTTTTTATAACATTAGCCTATATAATGGCTATGTTTTTGGATATCTGTGTATCTGCTGTATTTTCTATTCGATATAATATGACTTTAGAGTATATTTCAGATAGTCGAAGCCTTTATCTTGCCTGTAATTCTCTCAGTGTCCTAATAGTTGCTATGGTTGGGATGTTCCTGAAATTGAGAAAAAGAGATTTTTTAACGAAACGTATTACTGCTAGAATTTATGCCTTGTTAATTTCCGGAGCATTTGTAGGTGTGTTTTATATTTCTGGTCTTATAATAACGAAAATACCAGGAACGGAGGAAAAAGCACGAAACACCATATTAATTATCATTATTATGGTTTGTGTAATCTATTTTACAGTTTGTTTTATGTTGGTTTATATTTCAGAATCAAGGGATCGCTTCAAAGCCCTATCCCAGATCAATCAAGCAGTCATTGAAGCACAGCAAAGGTATTATATTTTATCCAATGAAAAACAACAGGAGATAAGAAGTATCCGCCATGAGATGAGAAACCATATATTCTGTATTAGTAGTCTCTATAATCAAAATAAGAAGACTGAATTGGAAAAGTATCTAAATGAATTAATTGAACAAACGAAAATGTTACCGGAGCTCTTTGATACTGGTAATGATATTGTAAACGCCATCTTAAATGATGCTCAAAGTAGATATCAGAAGGATGGAATTAATATCCTTCTGGAGGGGGGATTTCCGGAAAACTTACATATCACATCCATGGATTTGTGTACTATTTTTGCCAATGCTATAAATAATGCTGTGGAGGCAATTTTAAGTGCTAATCAGGATATGAAAAAGCAAAGTAGTATCCAGGTTAAAATCCGAAGTTTTAAAGAGGATTTATTTATCGATATTTCAAATCCAGTATTTAAAAATGTAAATATTATAAATGGAAGATTAATCACCACAAAAGAGGATAAAGATTATCATGGTTTTGGTACAGAAAATATGAGAAAGAAGGTTTTAAAGTACCAAGGGACAATCGATTTTCTTTGTGAGGACAATCTATTTACGGTTGAAATACATATGAAAAACATACCGATTAAGGAATAAAAATTGACTAGAAAATTGAAAAACAACGTTCATACCTTAAAAAGCGACGTTGATGTCGTGCTTCGTTGTAGGGGCTATGGTTACATGCTTAAATGGCATTGTAACCATAGTCCTTTTTCTATTCTGTAATGGAAGTTTTTAAGGAGGTATGTATATGTATCAATCTTTAAGCTTTATTATTCATTGGATGAAAAGACTACTTGGGTTATATGATTAATGACATGATGGTAAAGTGTATATTGGGGAATATATACGATACATAAAAAAGGTTTCCTTGTTAGATGGGGCTGGATAGGAGGATGGTCCGATGCCAGCCTCGATGCATTTTGAAATTTATAATTGTTTCATATAAATATGCCTGTGGGTAGATAAAATGAAATTGATCTATTTATTCTACAAATTAAATTTTAAGAAATATAAAAAAGATTATTTTTTAATATTCATATCAATTTTAGTATCAGAATTAATTGTATTAATTTTGTTTCATATATTAAAGAATCTATTAATAAGCTGTGAAGAATATAATTCTTTGTTCCAATATATTCACAATAGGCTAAATGCCATATTAATATTAATTATTATCACAGAGATTGCTTTTTTGATTGGAGTTATTACTCGAATTGTTCGGATGATGAAATTAGATTATTTTATGATAAAGATAAAAGGTAATGAAATGAAACATATTTGCTTGCTGATATCAATGCAGGCTACAGTTATAATTAGTATGACCATATTCATGGGTATGGTTTATAAATTATTCCAAAAACTTATATTAAAATACTTAGTGTTTTAACCTCTTGGATTAAGTTAAAAAATACGATATTCTATAAGAATCTGACAATTAAATTATTTCATTAATTTCGGGGGGGACATATTTATATATAGGGAGTGACTGATTTACTTTTATATCAGCCACTCCTGTTTTTGTTTGTTAGAAAAATTAAAGTAAGTTATAATATATGAACATTTTTTTCTGGTGTGGAGAGATATAGGAATGGGGTTGACATCTATTGATAAAAAAGGATAATATAATCATTAGAATCATTGGAGCGTAAATAGAATATTTTAGTTCTCCAAAATATACTAGATAAGGATAGAAGAATATGTACGATGGTGTTATTTTTGATTTAGACGGAACATTATGGAATTCTACTAGCGAGGTAGCCTATGCCTTTAACAAGGTGGTAAAGGAGAAACATCCAGAGATTACCGATGAAATCACTGTGGAGAAATTACAATCCCTGTTTGGTAAACCATTGGATGAAATCGCTGTAAAATTGTTTCTCAGTGTAAGCGAAGAACATGCAATTGAAGTAATGAGGGAATGCTGTGAATACGAATGCAGATACCTAGCGGAGCATGGGGCAATTCTTTATGATGGTTTAGAGGATACTTTAAAAGCCTTGCAAAAGAAATACAAACTTTTTATCGTAAGTAATTGTCAAGATGGTTATATTGAGTGCTTTTTTGAAGCATATCCACATCTGCAACAATATTTTACGGATTATGAATGCCCAGGTAGAACTGGAAAGTTCAAAGCGGACAATATTCGCTTAGTGATTGAAAGGAACAAGTTAGAGAATCCTATTTATGTGGGAGATACCCAGGGCGATGCAGATGCTTGTAAAGAAGCCGAGGTTGCTTTTATCTTTGCTAGATATGGTTTTGGAAATGTGCAAGAATATGAGAGGGCAATTGATTCCTTAGGAGAATTGTTAGAAATATTAGCCTAGTATTACTTTAAATCAGATATGGGTCTACGAAATATAATAAGTTAGGATGTGGGAAAATGTTAGATGGTAAGAAATCACTGTTCAGTGGTATGCAGGCTACTGGTACCCTGACATTGGGAAATTATTTGGGAGCATTAAAGAACTGGGTGGATTTAGAGGATGAGTATGAGTGCTTTTATTGTGTTGTTGATTTGCATTCCATCACAGTTCGACAAAATCCAGCGGAACTTAGAAAAAGAGCAAGAGATTTATTGACCTTATATATTGCAGCAGGTTTGAATCCAGAAAAGAATTGTATCTACTATCAATCTCATGTTAGTGCCCATTCGGAACTAGCTTGGATTTTAAATTGTTTTACTTATATGGGCGAATTAAATCGAATGACTCAATTTAAGGATAAATCCAAAAAGCATGCGGATAATATTAATGCTGGTTTATTTACCTATCCTGTTTTAATGGCTGCGGATATTCTTTTATTCCAATCCGATGTTGTACCCGTTGGATCCGATCAGAAACAGCATCTGGAAATCACTAGGGATATCGCAGAGCGTTTTAACTCCATTTATGGAGATGTATTTACCATACCGGAACCTTATATCGGAAAAGTAGGAGCCCGTATTATGAGTCTTCAGGAGCCTTCCAAGAAAATGTCTAAGTCGGATGAGAATCCCAATGCCAGCATCTATCTGATGGATGATCCTGATACCATTATTCGTAAATTTAAACGAGCAGTTACGGACTCCGATAATGAGATTCGTTATTCAGAAGAGAAACCAGGAATTCGTAATCTGATTGACATCTATAGTTCTGCTACTGGTAAAACGATACCTGAGATTGAGAAGGAATTTGCTTCCTCTGGATATGGTGATTTTAAACTAGCGGTTGGAGAAGCGGTTGTAAGCTTACTGAAACCAATCCAAGATAAATTTGCTGAACTATCCAAGGATAAAGCTTATATTAACAGTATTATTAAGAACAATGCAGATAAAGCAAATTATTATGCAAACAAGACCTTACGTAAGGTACAGAAAAAGGTTGGTTTTCCAGAAAGAATTCGCTCTTAATTAGAAAGGGAATATGAATGAAAATAGTTTTTTTAGAAACGGATACATTAGGGGATGATGTTGATTTATCACCCTTTGACAAGCTGGGAGAGGTGATAAAGTATCCTGCATCCAACCGAGAGCAGTGTGCCAGTCGTATCAGTGATGCCGATATCATAATCGTGAACAAGGTTCCTATGTATGAGAAAACCTTATCCCAGGCAAAAAATCTTAAGCTGATTTGTATAACCGGAACCGGTACCAATATTGTGGATTTTGACTATACCAATGCTAGAAAGATTGCAGTTGCCAATGTTAAAAGTTATTCTACACAGTCAGTAATTCAGCATACCTTTGCCTTGTTCTTTTATTTATATGAGAAATTAAGCTATTATGATAATTTCGTTAAGTCAGGGGACTACATCCGATCCGATATCTTTAGCCATTTTACCATGAAATTTCATGAGCTTTACGGTAAGACTTGGGGAATTATCGGGCTAGGAGAAATCGGTAGGGGAGTAGCGGAAGTAGCAAAACTTTTTGGCTGTAAGATTATTTATTATTCTACCTCAGGTAAAAATCAAAATCCCAACTATGAACAAGTAGATTTGGATACTTTACTCGAGACTTCCGATGTGGTATCCATCCATGCACCCCTTAATGATAAAACGAGAGATTTAATAAATGAAAATGAGCTAAGGAAGATGAAAAAAAGCGCTATCCTATTAAATCTTGGTCGAGGACCCATACTTAATGAAGATGCCTTGGCAAAAGCTTTAAAAGAAGATTGGATCGCAGGAGCAGGACTGGATGTCTTGACCAAAGAACCTATGGTGGCAAGCAATCCCTTGTTTGAGATTAAAGATAGTACCAAACTGATTATCACACCCCATATTGCTTGGGCTACTGTGGAAGCTAGAAAGCGAGTAACGGAAGAAGTTTATAAGAACATTCTTGCTTTCTTAAATGGGGAAGAAAGAAATATCGTTAGAAGTTAGTTTTT
>DUNZ01000238.1 GCA_012839085.1 Clostridiales bacterium | reverse complement strand
GTATTTGACTTGAAAATTCTAGTAATTCACATAGGTTTATGATATGATAATAAAAACATTAGTTCGTATAAATAATAAATCATTGAAAAGAAGAGGGAACAATCATAGTAGTCTTAAAATTTTTTTAAATTTACAGGCAGAACCTAATCCAAACATTTTATTAGTATAGATTAATTATAAGTAAAGTAGATATTAATAAAATTCAAATAGACTATCACGAAAGAAAATCCAAGCAAAAGCACATGGAAATATAACATATTAGAAAGGAATGGATAACGTATTTATGGAAAATAAAACGGACAATGAAAACAACTGGAAAAAGTATACCTTGATTGCAATCCTGCTAATTATCGTTTTACTATTTCAGGTCAATTCTTACAAAAGAAAATTCGTCGATTTAGAAAGACAAATAAACGGAATAAATAGACAGTTTTATTCCCTGGAACAAAATCTAAATTACAGTATCAACCGGATAGAAGATCATTTATCTCAATCATTGAGTGATGTAATAAGCCATGAAATTGATTATGAAAATATAGATACTGGGGCAAAGACCGTGGATGTTCAAATATCCTTTGAAACAAAAGAAGTAGATCCCGAAGCAAAATACTATGTATTATATTCGCCAATTGATGAAAACAAGGATACAGAAATAGCTGTAAATTTCCTTAATGGAACAAGGTTCCATAGCAATTTTACTTTATCATATATGAATAATTATAGTTTTAAAATCATTGAAAAAGCTAAGGATGGAGGAATTCGTAGGCTTAATCATGATGACATTTATTTATACATTTATGATGATTTATTCCGCTATAAAACCACTATAAACAGTTCCGAGATTAGCGAAAGCAATACCCATATAGCCTATGGCTTTAGTGTTATCAACAAAACCTTCGGTCTAGATGATTTAGCCATAGATAAGGTAGAACTATCCTTATATTATCAAGGGTTTCTTGTTTACAACGAGGATATTACCAACAATAATGACCGAAATATGATGAATTTAAATACAAACAATAACAGTACGTCTTCCTTTGGCTATTCTACCTCCGATCATTTAATAAAAGAGGACAAAGAAGATGAAATAGAGATAAAATATTTCTATGCAAAAATCGTAAAAGAAGAATTGCGTGAAGCGTATCCGGATTTTTTTAATAAAGGGGATAATAACTTAAATAGTAAATTAGACTCAATAATAGTTGTAACCATGAAAAGTGGCCAAAAAGTTACCCTTTCATAACATTTACAATAACTTTCTATATTATTTTTAAGAAAAATAAATACAAGGAGATAATAACTACATGGAAAAAATAGATTTCAAAAAGAAGTATAAGGACTTGTATCAACCCAAAACAAAACCATCCATCGTTACGGTACCAAACATGAGATTCATCATGGTGGATGGGATAGGAGACCCCAATACCAGTGAAGATTACCGGAATGCCTGCCAGATTTTATATGGATTATCATACACCATTAAAATGAGCAAGATGAATAATACTCAACCAGAAGGTTATTATGAATATGTCATACCCCCCTTAGAAGGTTTGTGGTCCGTAGATGATGATAGTTTCCGAGGTCAAAAAAAGATTGAAAATAAAGATAAATTTATATGGACAATTATGATTCGCCAACCAGAATTCGTTACCCAGGAAGTATTTGAAGTTGCTAAAGAAGTACTTCATAAGAAAAAACCGAACCTTAATCTAGATTTGGCTAGATTAGTTGATTGGGAAGAAGGTTTATGTGCACAAATCATGCATATCGGTCCTTACGATGATGAATTAGACACAATTCAAATCCTAAATGCATTTATCAAAGATTCCGGCTATCAACCTGATATCTCAGTTCTAAGAAAACACCACGAAATCTATTTGTCTGATCCCAGAAAAACTGATCCCAAAAAGCTAAAGACAGTCATCAGGCACCCAATAAAACCAATATAAATGAAGTAAACCAGGCTATTGTAATAATACATACAACAGCCTGGTTTTTTCATTAACCTGAGTTATTTTGCCATAAAACCGTACCTGACCTGAGAATTTAGCAAGCAAATTACCATTTAATTAATTAGAAGGAACCACCACACAAACATAGAATTAATAGGAGAGGAAGAATACCCTCAAAACCATTATCACAACCACATCCGCAACCATTCTTATCACTAGAACATCCTAAAAACCCATTATTTCCTCCAGCCATTAGTAAAATAAGAATTAAAAACATGAGGTTAAAACAATTATCCTTGCTGCAATTATCTTTGTAGTATGAATTAGCTGTTAAATCACTCATCTTGTTGCCTCCAATTTTTTTATATTACTAACATATGCAGCCCTAAAATATATTTACGTATGCCACGG
>DUNZ01000044.1 GCA_012839085.1 Clostridiales bacterium | reverse complement strand
GCAATACAGGAGAAGAGTGTTTGTTTATCCTTTATGGTACCGGGCGAAACGGGAAAGGAACCTTTGCTGAAACATTGTTACATCTTCTGGGTTCTTATGCAAGAACCGCTCAAGTAGATAGCTTGATGCTTAAAAATGTATCAGCTAGTGGTGCTAATCCTGATATTGCAAGACTTAAGGGTGCAAGAGTGGTTAATGCTGCAGAACCACAGAAAAACGCAAGACTCAATGAAAGTCTGATTAAACAACTGACAGGTGGTGATATGGTAACAGCCAGATTTCTTTATGGTAAGGAGTTCGAGTACCGACCGGAGTTTAAGTTATGGATAAACACCAACTATAAACCCCAGTTCTCTGGGAATGATGATGGTATCTGGAGCAGGGTGAAGTTAATCCCTTTTACCGTATATATTCCACCAGAGAAACGTGATCCAAATTTGAAGGACTATCTTCGTGAAAGGGAGATTAACGGAATACTGAACTGGGCGCTTGAAGGATTAAAGCTGTGGCAGAAGGAAGGATTAGAGATGCCAGAGACGATGAAATCAGCTACGATGGATTATCGCTCGGAAATGGATGTCATGCAGAAGTTCTTGAATGAATGCACCAAGGAGAAATTATTATGAGAAAGCTGCAAATAAGGGAAGATGTTACAAAATCGGAAGTGATCATAAACTAGTTGAATATATTGAACGAAAGATTATTGATGAGAAATATTCACCGGATGCGTCATAGGAAGGATAAAGCTAGAAGGGAATCGGTTTAAAACGACTATCTGTACAAAAACTTTATACAATTACATTGATGTAAATAATTACCCAAGAAGGATATTAGGGTATAGAACACCAAATGAAATAAAAGCGGCTTAAGAATAAATTTATCAATAGGGATTACCATATATTTACATGACGCTTAAACTTGCAATTTTCACATTCAAGAAAAGAAGATAAAATTTCTTGACTTTGAGCATAGGAGTGATATAATTATCTCATTATATAGTTAACACTGTGATGAGACGAGTAATATGTGGAAGATTACAGAGAGAGATATGAATTGGTGGAAATATCTTATTTGGAAGCATATGAAAACTACCTCTGAGTGACCCTAATCCGGTCCGGTGATTCCGTTATCAATCAAATGAAGTGGGTGCAATACACACCAATAAGGGTGGAACCGCGACGTAAGAATTTACGCTCGTCCCTTTCGATTTGTAATAAAAGCAAGTCGGAAGTGACGAGCTTTTATAATGTGTATCGAATGTTTTCATACAATTCCTTTATTGTATTTATGGGAAACATGGGGTTACGGATAGATTTTAACCCATGTATTAGAATTGTATGAATATCAAATCCGTATCAGTGTTTATTAAGATGAAAACTGATTTTACAAGCTAGAAAGGAGAATTTTAATGAAGATTACTTTAAAAGACGGCTCTTTTAAAGAGTACGACAAGGCAATGACTGTATATGAAATTGCAAAAGACATTAGCGATGGTTTGGCTAGAATGGCATGTGCTGGAGAAATAAACGGTGAGGTAGTGGATCTTCGAACCGTTGTAGATAGTGATTGTGAATTGAATATTTTAACATTTAACGATGAAGCTGGGAAGGCTGCATATCGTCATACAACTTCTCACGTATTAGCTCAAGCTGTGAAGCGTTTGTATCCCAATGCAAAAATTGCGATTGGTCCTTCCATTGAAACTGGTTTCTATTATGATTTTGATTGTGAGCCTTTTGATCGTGCCGCCCTGGATGCCATCGAGAAGGAAATGAAAAAGATTATTAAAGAAGGCGCAGAATTGGTACGCTTTACCTTACCGAGAGAAGAAGCTATCGCTCTGATGAAGGAAAAAGATGAGCCTTACAAGGTGGAATTGATTGAGGATCTTCCGGAAGATGCTGTAATATCTTTCTATCAACAAGGAGATTTTATCGACTTGTGTGCAGGCCCTCACTTAATGAATACCAAAGGGATTAAGGCTTTTAAATTGATTTCTTCCTCTGGTGCTTACTGGAGAGGCTCTGAGAAAAATAAAATGTTAACCAGAGTATACGGAACTGCCTTTACTAAAAAAGCAGATTTGGATGATCATTTAAAACATTTGGAAGAGATTAAAAAAAGAGACCATAACAAATTGGGGCGTGAAATGGAGATATTCGCAACGGTTGACGTTATTGGTCAGGGCTTACCTCTTCTGATGCCTAAGGGTGCAAAGATAATCCAAACCCTGCAACGTTGGATTGAAGATGAAGAAGAACGTCGTGGTTACATGAGAACTAAGACACCTTTAATGGCTAAGAAGGATTTATATATAATTTCCGATCACTGGGGTCATTATAAGGAAGGAATGTTTGTACTTGGGGATGAAAATGATGAAAATTCAGAAGTATTTGCCCTTCGTCCTATGACCTGTCCATTCCAATACTATGTTTATAAGCAGAGTCAGAAAAGTTACCGTGACCTTCCTTGCCGTTATGGTGAAACTTCAACCTTATTCCGTAATGAAGATTCCGGTGAAATGCATGGTCTAACCCGAGTAAGACAGTTTACGATTTCGGAAGGACACTTGATTGTAACTCCAGAGCAAGTGGAAGATGAATTTGCAGGATGTTTAGATTTGGCTATGTATTGTTTAAAGACCTTGGGACTTCAAGATGATGTAACCTATCGTCTATCTAAGTGGGATCCAAACAATAAGAGTAAGTACCTAGGCGATGAAGAACAATGGGAAAGAATGCAAAATAAAATGCGTGAAATGTTGATTCATCATGGCGTAAACTTTACAGAATCAGAGGGTGAGGCTGCCTTCTACGGACCTAAGTTGGATATTCAGGCGAAGAATGTATATGGTAAAGAAGATACCATGATTACCATTCAATTAGACTTTATCCTTGCAGAACGTTTTGATATGTTCTACATTGATGCCAATGGTGAGAAAAAACGTCCATACATTATTCACAGAACCAGCATGGGATGCTACGAGAGAACCCTTGCATGGTTGATTGAAAAATATGCAGGTTTATTCCCTACTTGGTTATGTCCTGAGCAGGTAAGAGTACTTCCGATTTCCGAAAAGTATCATGATTATGCCAAAAAGGTAAAGGATGAGCTTCAAAAGAATGGTGTTCTTGTAACGGTTGATGAGAGAGCAGAAAAGATCGGCTACAAGATCCGTCAAACAAGATTGGAGCGAGTACCTTACATGCTAGTCGTAGGTCAGAAGGAAGAGGAAGAAGGCCTAGTTTCAGTACGTAGCCGTTACCTTGGTGATGAAGGTCAGAAACCACTGGATACTTTTATTGATGAAATTTGCAAGGAAATCAGAACAAAAGAAATCCGTAAAATTGAAGTAGTAGAGAACGAGAAATAATCCAATCGGGGAAATTTCTCAATAAATGGTTTCCAGATGATTAATTCTAGGAAAAATCAATTTAGATAAATGAATTCCAGATAATTAATTCTAGGAAAAATCAATTTAGATAAATGAATTCCAGATAATTAATTCTAGGAAAAATCAATTAGATAAATGAATTCTAGATTATTAATATTAGAAAAACTCATTTTAAGATAAAAGAATTCCAGAATATTAATGCTAGGAAAATTCATTTTAAGATAAATAAATTCCAGTGGTAGTTATCAAATATAATGAACGGATGATAACTGTCACTGGATTTTTATAATTCCCTTAAGCCAAAGTTTCTAGCTTAACGCAAGTGTTTTACAAAGCAAATCTACTATATAATAAATGATGACAATTTCCAATTAATGTTATATAATAGAGTCTGTATAAATGGATTCGATTCATGAAATAAAATCTAAGTTGAGAATATTACATATAATCCAGGCGATTTTATGTAATCGTTACTTAGTAGTGTATCTTCATTTTCCGATTTTTACTTAGTTTTTGCATCGAAAATAGAGAGATATTATAAAAAAATAAGAATAAAAGAACATAGAGAAGAAATCAAAAGAATGGGTTTAAGATAATACTTAAGATAGAAGTAAGGTATGCCTGCCTTAAAAACGTTTAAAATCTAAGTTAGAGAAAGTTTGCTTATCTAGGAAACAGGAAGAAAGATAATATTATTTTTTTGGTTTAATACTTTATCTCAATGACTTGACAAAGGACTAAACATAGTTATATGATTGCATATAAATTAGTTCATTAAAGGAAATATGAAACACATGGGAGGATGGGTATATGGATCATTACCATATTGACACAAAATGTATTCAGGAAGGATATCAACCAAAGAATGGTGAGTCTAGGGTAATCCCGATTTATCAGAGTACTACATATAAATATGAATCTAGTGAACACGTTGGAAAATTATTTGATTTGGAAGCAGAGGGCTTCTTCTATACTAGATTGGCAAATCCTACGGTAGATTATGTAGAGAAAAAGATTGCAGCCTTAGAGGGTGGCATTGGTGCTATGTGTACTTCCTCTGGACAAGCGGCCAGTATGATTTCGATTTTGAACCTATGCAACGAAGGTGACCATATGGTATCTAGTGCATCGATTTATGGTGGTACCTATAATCTATTTGCTGTTACCTTGAAAAAAATGGGGATTGAGGTTACTTTTGTTGACCCGGACGCAAGCTTGGAAGAACTACAAAAAGCAATTAAGGATAACACAAAATTAGTTTTCGCTGAAACAATTGCGAATCCTTCTTTGGTTGTAACTGATATTGAGAAATTTGCTACACTAGCCCATAAGAATCAAATTCCATTAATTATTGATAATACCTTTGCGACTCCAATCAATTGTAGACCGATTGAATTTGGAGCAGATATTGTCATTCATTCTACTTCAAAATATATGGATGGTCACGCAGTAGCCTTGGGTGGTGTTATTGTAGATAGTGGTAATTTTAATTGGGACAATGGCAAATTCCCTGGATTATCAACTCCGGATGAATCCTATCATGGTATGGTATATACTAGGGATTGTGGCAAGGCGGCATTTATTACAAAAGCTAGGGTACAACTGATGCGTGATTTAGGTTCTACTCCAGCGCCCAATAATGCATTTTTATTAAATCTTGGTTTGGAAACCCTGCATTTAAGAATGGAGCGTCACTGTAAGAATGCGCAAATCGTAGCGGAATATCTAGAAAAGCATGACAAGATTTCTTGGGTGAATTATCCTGGACTTAAGAGTAATAAGTACTATGACTTGGCACAAAAATATCTTTCCAATGGATCCTGTGGTGTGATTTCCTTTGGAATTAAGGGTGGAAGAGATGCCGCTATGAAATTTATGGATAGCTTGAAACTAGCAGCCATTGTAGTGCATGTAGCAGATGTAAGAACTTGCGTACTCCATCCAGCCAGTACAACTCACAGACAACTCTCCGATCAGCAATTGATTGACTGTGGTATTACCCCAGAATTGATTCGTATGTCCATAGGTGTGGAACATATCGACGATATTATTGCTGATTTAGAACAAGGTTTGGCTCAGATATAGTAAACTATAGAACATTATGGACTCAGAAAAAGTATACTATAGTACATTATGGTTTCAGATAAAGTAAACCATAGTACAATATGGATTCAGATATAGTATACGGTAGTACATTATAGATTCAGATATTGTAAACTATTGTACATAATAGATACTAATAATGCTTTTGATAAATATTTTTTGCGAATCACTATGAATGATTTTTTTAACTTTTACTTCCTTTAAATCTAGTAATTTATTGATATAATAATTATGCATTATTGCAACCTCCTTGTACGTGTTTGTGAAGACTGGAACGAGGAGGTTTTTTTATAATTTCTTGCACCAATCCCATTTGCAATCCTATGTTGCGCTTAGTACGGATCGAATTACTCATTTGTATTGAAACCCTAATAATATTTTGGCATAATAAAAGCAATTATAATGGATGATGAAATATGATAGGAGAATCCTATGAAAAAACATTTAAAAATAAAAAATATAAATTTGCTATTTCTAATCAAGGCAGGAATCGGTTCAGCAATTGCAATAATTGTAGCACAGTCTTTGGGGTTACTATATAGCCCATCCGCTGGAATTATCACCTTGTTGACCCTTCAGAACACAAAGAAAGAAACGATTGTTATTGCTGTCAAACGGATTCTTAGCTTTATCCTAGCCACCGTGATTGCCTTTCTATCTTTTGAAACCATGGGTTATCATTCCATTGCATTTGGAGTTTTCGTGTTTTTATTTGTTGCAATGTGTATCCTGTTTCGCTTGAAGGATGGCATATCTATGAATGCGGTTCTTATGACCCATTTTCTAGTTGAGAAAAGATTTGACTTTCCACTGATTAGAAATGAAGTGGGAATTTTGATGATTGGTATGGTCATTGGAATTATGCTAAATCTAATCATGCCAAAAAATCGTGCAAGAATAAGAAAAGAACAGATGGCTTTGGAAGATGAATTTAGAAATCTGTTACATGAACTAAAGGATTCCCTGGCCAATAAGGATGCATGCTATGTACAAGGGATGATAGG
>DUNZ01000237.1 GCA_012839085.1 Clostridiales bacterium | reverse complement strand
TTAATCTAGGATTGTATCATAGGAAACAATCCGATTATTAGATTGTAGCAAGCTTTTACTAGAAATTCAATAGTTCTTCACGAAAAGCTTGCTACTTGTAGAATCCAATATTTAATAATTATAGGTTTACCATGATATTATTTATCGTTAGCCGCAGCTACTCCAGGAAGTTCTTTGCCTTCTAAGAATTCTAGAGAAGCTCCACCACCGGTGGAAATATGGGTCATCTTATCACCAAATCCAAGGATATTTACAGCCGCTGCTGAATCCCCACCACCAATAATAGTAGTTGCATCAATCTCAGCTAATGCTTTCGCTACTGCAATAGTACCTTCTGCAAAATTGGAAAATTCAAATACACCCATAGGTCCATTCCAAACAACTGTTTTAGCATCTTTGATTGCATTGGCATAAAGTTCACGAGTCTTCTCACCAATATCAAGTCCCTGCCAGCCAGCCTCAATTCCACCCCGTTCCACTGTTTTGAATTCTGTATCGTTCTTGAATTCTTTTGCAACAACTGTATCCACAGGTATTAATAGATTAACTCCCTTGGTTTTCGCCTTTTCAAGCATTTCTTTTGCGTAATCTAAGTAATCTTCTTCTAGTAAGGAATTACCTACCTCTTCGCCTAAGGCTTTCATAAAGGTATAAGCCATTCCTCCACCAATTATCAAGGTATCAACCTTATCTAATAGATTATTAATAACAGAAATCTTACTAGAAACCTTGGATCCACCTAGAATTGCCACAAATGGTCTCTTGGGATTGTTTACAGCATTCCCCAAGAATTCTATCTCTTTCTGCATTAAATAACCTACTACGCTAGTTTCAACAAATTTTGTTACACCTACGTTGGAACAATGAGCTCTGTGAGCTGTACCAAAGGCATCGTTTACAAATACATCACATAGGGAAGCTAGATCTTCACTGAAACTATCAATGTTTTTTGTTTCCTCAGCTCTATAACGAGTATTTTCAAGAAGTACTACTTCGCCTTCCTTCATAGCTGCAACTGCTGCTTTTGCGTTTTCACCAACTACATTGTCATCTTTAGCAAATTT
Source organism: Clostridiales bacterium (assembly GCA_012839085.1). Classification (GTDB taxonomy): domain Bacteria; phylum Bacillota; class Clostridia; order Lachnospirales; family Lachnospiraceae; genus Mobilitalea. The sequence continues at coordinate 2,242 of DUNZ01000237.1, read as the reverse complement.
TACTTCCTGTCCTAAAAGTTCAGACAATCTAGCAGCAACTGGTGCTAATGATAATTCAGGCTTTGGCTCACCCTTTGGCTTACCAAGGTGAGAACAAAGAATTACCTTACCACCATCATTAATTAATTTTTTAATTGTAGGAAGCGCTTGTACCAGACGATTTTCATCAGTGATTTTTCCTTCTTGCAAAGGAACATTAAAATCGCATCTTACTAAGACTCTTTTCCCTTTAACATTAATATCATCAACCGATTTTTTATTTAACATTTACTTACTCCTTTCCGTTTATGTAGGTTAATGTTTATCATACCTAACCTTAGTTAGAAAGTATAACCAAAAATATATCAATATTTCATAATGGATTGCCATTAATCAAAAGCCAATTTCATTTATTTCTTATCATTATTTTTATCTTTATGTTTATCTTTATGTTTATCTTTATGTTTATCTTTATGTTTATCTTTATGTTTATCTTTATGCTTATCTTTATGCTTATCTTTATGCTTATCTTTTTCCTCTTTCTTCTTAAGTCATCTTTATCTTAAGAAAAATGGGTCCGGCCCTGAATAGACCGGACCCATGATGGATCAAATAAGCATATAACTATACGATTAACTATGCTAATTCAGCAAAGTATTTAATTGTTCTTACCATTTGACTTGTGTAAGAATTCTCGTTGTCATACCAAGAAACAACCTTAACTAAAGTCTTACCATCAGCTAGTGGCATGCACTTTGTCTGAGTTGCATCAAATAATGAACCATAGGTAATTCCAATGATATCAGAAGAAACGATTTCATCCTCAGTATAGCCAAAGGATGCGTCTGCTGCTGTCTTCATAGCCGCATTAACTTCTTCTTCTGTTACTGCCTTATTAACAACAGCTGTTAAGATTGTAGAAGAACCTGTAGGAACAGGAACTCTTTGAGCAGCACCATCTAATTTACCATCTAATTCAGGAATAACTAGTCCAATTGCTTTTGCTGCACCAGTGGAGTTAGGTACGATATTCACAGCTGCTGCACGAGCTCTTCTTAAGTCACCTTTTCTATGTGGACCATCCAATGTCATCTGATCACCAGTATAAGCATGGATAGTTACCATGTAACCTTTTTCAATAGGTGCAAGTTTATTTAATGTATCTGCCATAGGAGCTAAGCAGTTTGTTGTACAAGAAGCAGCAGAAATAATTGTGTCAGATGATTTTAAGATATTCTCATTCACACCAAATACTACGGTAGGAAGATCCTTACCTGCAGGAGCAGAGATAACTACTTTTTTTGCACCTGCATCAATATGTGCCTGTGATTTTGCTTTAGAAGCAAAGAAACCAGTACACTCAAGAACAACGTCAACACCTAGTTCTTTCCAAGGTAATTCTGCAGGATTAGCTTTTGCATAAATTTGAATTTCTTTTCCATCAACAACGATAGAACTTTCTTTTGCTACAACTGTATCAGCTTTTGCATATCTACCCTGTGCGGAGTCGTATTTTAATAAGTGAGCTAACATTTTAGCATCTGTTAAGTCGTTAATTGCTACGATTTCGTAACCTTCAGCGCCAAACATCTGTCTGAATGCCAAGCGACCAATACGTCCAAAACCATTAATTGCTACTTTTACTGCCATGATTGTATTCCTCCTAAATTTAAATTATAATATACTGCCTATAGACAGCAATTAATCTAACCATACTTCTCGATTGACAAAATTTTCTCAATCTACATTTCATTTTACCTAATCGAAACCAAAATTTCAAGAGTAAGTATTGTTTTTTATTAATATTATGATAATGTTTATATTTGATTTGGAAACTCTTGTTTTTTTGTGCAATATTAAGATAGTATTGGGACTATTATTTTAATTCCTTTTTCACAAAATTTGCTATATTCAATGAATGGTCAGAGATACGTTCTAGATTAATTAAAGCATCAATAAAAATTACACCGTTCTCTGATGTACAAATTCCTTGAGATAAGCGATCAATATGCCTTTGTCTTAAGGTGTTTTTTTGTTCATCCACCATGTCCTCTAGTTCCATTACCTTATGAACATATTCTATATTTTCTGTTTCTCTTGCCTTTAAGGCATTTTCAAAAGAACTTGCAGCTGTTTCACAGATTTCACTTAATTCTTTATAAGCTTCATCGGATAAATAAATATTGCTTTCGATTTTTTCTAAAGCCAATTCAGCAAGATTTTCTGCATGGTCTCCGACTCTCTCAATATTGGAAATTGTGTG
>DUNZ01000236.1 GCA_012839085.1 Clostridiales bacterium | reverse complement strand
GACAACCCCGTACCTTTGAATTGTTTTACCATATTGCTCTTGTATTTGGAATGCTATTAGCTACCCGGCTACTCCTCATATATATCAAAAATACTAGCTTACAACGGTTGGGACTAAGGATGGAGACAGATCTTCGGATCGACACCTTTCATAAATTAATGGAACTGGATAGTGCTACCATCTCTGAATACAATACGGGAGAATTATTGACTACCATTAATTCCGATACCATTATGTTTAAGGAAATGTTTAGCAGGATGATACCCAACATTTTAGACAGTATTTTTGTATTGATTACTTGTGTATACCTATTAACTACAATCAATAGCTGGCTTCTTCTTATCCCTTTGTTACTTACACCATTTTTAATTATTGCTTTAAAGAGATTCATGAGGATAGCCAGAAAAAATTATGGAATAATCCGTGGTGCCAATAGTGAGATGAGTAGAACCGTGCAAGAAAATATCGAGGCAGTCCGGATTGTACGTTCTTTTACTAATGAGGAATTGGAAAAAAGAAAATTCGATATTTCCAATGATAAATTAAGGGAATCCTATATTGGCCAGATCAAACTATCTTCAAAATTTGAAGTTATCTTTAGTTCCATTAAGCAAATTGCCTATATTGGCTCATTGGCCGTTAGTACGATTTTGGTTTTAAGAGGAAAACTACTGGTAGGATTTTTCGTTGCCAGTAGCAGTTACGTACTTAAAATAATGGATCACATTACCCAAATTAATCAGACCTTATTTCATGTACAGCAACAGTTGGTCTCTGGAAAAATGATTATGGAATTTATGAGTGCTTCTTCCAAGGTAGCTGAGGAGAATAATGCAAAGAAGATTCATGATATGCCTGCAATTCAAGTGCAGAATGCATCCCTAACGATGGATGGAAAGCAGGTATTAAAAAATATTAATTTAGACATTCCTTATGGCAAGAAAGTTGGAATTGTAGGGGGAACGGGCAGTGGAAAGAGTGTTTTACTAAAGACTCTATCTCGTATTTATGATTTGACAGAAGGAAGTATTAAGATAAACGGAAAGGATATCCGGGAGTACACCCTGGAATCTTTAAATAATTGTTTTTCCTATGTCTTTCAGGAGGTTTTTCTTTTTTCCAATACCATTGATTCAAACATTGCATATGCCATTCCGGATATAGAAAAAGAGCAAGTGGAACAGGCGGCAAAGCATGCACAGGCTCATAAATTCATAACCAAGCTACCCCAAGGTTATGAGACCATTGTGGGAGAAAAGGGAATCGGAATTTCTGGAGGGCAAAAACAAAGGGTGTCCATAGCTAGGGCTTTATTAAAAAATGCCCCGGTACTAGTTTTAGATGATTCTACCAGTGCTTTGGATGTCAATACAGAAAAAAGACTCTTAGAGGATATTAAAAAGTATTATCCCGATAAAACGATACTCTTATCAGCTCACAGGTTATCTTCCGTAGTTGACTGCGATGAAATCATTTATATGCAGGATGGTGAGATCGTAGAGAGAGGAAGTTTCGATGAGCTAATGAAACTGGGGGCTCATTTTGCCTCTGTTTATCAGGTACAACAGGTAGAAAGTAAATCACGGATTGATTATACACAGCTTGTAGGCGAGGAGTAATTGAATGGCAACTAGAAATACTTATTTTCAAGATGAGGTTATACAAAGAAAAATTGATATAAAACAGCTGGGCAGAACATTAAAGTATATCACTCCCTATAAAAAGGTTTTCCAATTGGTAGGTATCTTGATGCTGGTTTCAGCAGGAACATCCTTAATTGCCCCTTTGTTATTACGACATATTATAAATCAAGTGGTTGTTTCCCAGGATTACCGGGAATTACTATTGGTGCTGATTGGTTTTGTAATCCTGGCAGCCATGGAAATCGGAATAACCTTTGCCCATCAGAGATTAATGGGAAAGATGGGACATAATATCATAGGGAAAATTCGTGAGGATATCTTTTATAAACTACAGGAGTTACCCTTTGATTATTTTGACAATCGACCCAATGGAAAAATTGTAGTAAGGGTAACGGATTATATTAATGATTTGGCTAATTTTTTTACTAACTATGTTATGCTATTTCTGATTTTCATCATTAAAATTGTTGTGGTAACTGTTTTTATGCTGGTAATCAGTCCACCGCTTACCGGAATTGTTTTTCTTGCGGTAATTCCTATGATGGTGGGAGTCTTTTTCCTTAGATATAAAATTCGAAGACTGTTTGCCTATCATCGTGCTAAGGTATCCAACCGAACGGCATTTTTAGTAGAGTCAATCATGGGTGAAATGATCATTAAAAATTATAATAGAACTAGTATGAATGAAGCTATTTATAAGGACATCCATGATGAAAGTGTAAACACCTGGTGGAAAATTGTAAAAAGGAATGAGCTTAATACACCGATTGTTGAATTTTTCTGGAATATGGGAACTCTTTGTCTATATGGTGTATCCCTTTCATTAATTCTTGGTGGAAGCTCAACCATTGATGCTGGAACAGTGGTAGCTTTTATCAGTTATATGGGCTTGTTTAGCGCTCCCTTGACCCAAATCGCAGTGATTATTCAGCACCTGGCTCAAGTTAGCTCAAATCTGGAACAGGTTTTTGATACCATTGATTATCCGATTCATATAAAGAATCATGGCAGCAGTATAGAATTAAAAAATGTTAAGGGTAACGTGGATTTTGAAAATGCTACCTTTGCTTATGAACAAGGAGTTAACATATTGGAGAATTTTAATCTCCATGTAAAGGCAGGGGAAACCATAGCCTTGGTTGGCCCTACTGGAGCGGGGAAAACAACCGTGATTAATCTGATTACCAGATTTTATGATGTTAACCAGGGCAGTGTTAAAATCGATGGCATTGATGTTAGAAAAATATCTCTGGAATCTTTGCGAAGAGAAGTAGGTGTCTTGATGCAGGATCCATTTCTATTTAAAGGAACCATTATCGATAATATTCGATATGGTAAAAAGGATGCTTCCGACCAGGAATGTATCGCAGCAGCAAAAGCCATTTTTGCCGATCGATATATTGAGAAATTTAAAGACGGTTATTACCATATGTTAGAAGAACGGGGAGAGGGGCTTTCCGCTGGAGAAAAGCAATTAATCAGCTTTGCAAGGATTATTTTAAAAAATCCATCCATTATAATTTTAGATGAAGCCACCAGCTCCATTGACACAGAAACAGAAAGGTTAATTCAAGAGGCATTGGATATTATCCTAAGGGACAAGACGGCCTTTATTGTGGCTCATCGTTTATCAACCATACGAAATGCGGATCGGATCCTTTATATTGATAATAAAGGAATTGCAGAAGAAGGTACCCATAAGGAATTGATGGAAAAAAAGGGCTTATACTATAAACTAAATTGATATATAATGATATCATATCCGATTGCTTGTTCATAATATTTTGCTAGGGATAACATTTACTTATATGAATCATAGGCTTATTACTTTTAAAAGAAAGGTAGGAGGATAGATGATGGAAACATATCGTGAGCTTGTATTGAATAATAATGTCAAAGTAGCTAGTATTTCTCTAGGAACTTGGAAGACCCCAAAAGATTTGACTGCAGATGTTGTTAAAATGGCTGTTGAAGCCGGTTATAGGGCGATTGATACAGCAGATGCCTACCGAAATGAAAAAGAAGTCGGTAAGGGGGTACGAGAATGTGGCTTACCAAGAGAAGAAATCTATGTTACAACAAAACTATGGAATAAGAACCAAGGGCGAAAAGAGACCCTTCAAGCATTTCATAACTCCTTAGAAGTTATGGATATTGATTATATTGACCAATTTCTTATTCATTGGCCATGCCCTGCCTATGATCAATATGTGGAAACATATCAGGCAATGGAAGAAATTCTGGAAAGTGGGAAAGTTCGAACCATTGGTGTCTGCAACTTTAATATAGAGCATCTGGAGAGACTATTGAAGGAGTGTAATATTGTACCAGCAGTAAATCAAATTGAGATGCATCCCATGTTAATTCAACCGGAATTAATAAAGTACTGCCAGGAGCATAAGATTCAAATTGAAGCCTATAGTCCTTTGATGCATGGCGGAGAAATTCTTAAAAATGAAACCATGGCTAAGATTGCTTCAAAATATAATAAATCCACAGCACAGGTTTCCATTCGTTATCTCTTACAATTGGGAGCTCGTGTTATTGTAAAATCTACACATAAGCATCGGATGGAAGAAAATATCAATGTCTTTGATTTTACTTTATCGGAAGAAGATATGGCCGTGATAGAAACGTTAAATAAAGGAATACGAACCTGTGGAGATCCAGCTACAATGAACTATCGAGGTTGATCGGATTAGAGTCGCACCCTGGTGACCTTACTCATCAGCTGGCAATGGTTCTAAGGACTTCGTAGGATAGACTTCATCGAAAAACCTGCTTATACAAGATTAAAATTTCTGGAATTAGTAAATAATATGAGAGACTTCTGTTTGCTGTTGGTTGATTTTGGGTATCCCAAAAATCATACAATATAATTTCAATATAAGGAGGTAATTTATATGGCTGTTAAAAATGCAATGACTTCGGATTTTTTACATTCTGCTTATGGTGGAGAAAGTATGGCACACATGAGATATCTATATTGGGCTCAGGTGGCAAACAAAGAGGGCTTCCCCAATATTGCTAAGCTCTTTAAGGCAATTGCTTATGCAGAACAGGTACATGCGAATAATCATTTCCGTGAAATTGCTGGCAATACTGCAGATGCAACCGTAACTGCTGGTGCTGTATTTGGTGACGGAAAAACCGTAGACAATTTACAAGGAGCCATCAACGGAGAATTACATGAAGTGGAACAAATGTACCCCGTGTACTTAAATGCTGCTAAATTCCAAGGAGAGTCTGGGGCTGAGAGATCCTTCTATTATGCTTTAGAAGCAGAAAAGATTCATGCTGATTTATTTGCGCAGGCTCAAAAAGCTGCCAAAGATGGAAAGGATTTTGATTTTACATCCGTATACATCTGTCCAATCTGTGGTCATACTGTTCTGGATGAAGCTCCAGATAAATGTCCAGTGTGTGGAGCGAAGAAAGAAAAATACAAAGAATTTTAATAAGTAGGGGCTGCCGCATTAAGTATTATGGGCAGCTCCCTTTTTTTGTGAAAAAATTCCCAATTGATTTATATCAAAGTCATTATGTGGGTGGCATAAAATTTTGCCAATTGATTGGCAGCTTCCTTAGCGGTATATAAGGCTCCTTGAATCCAGCCATGTTTTTGTGAGATATGTTCACCTGCAAAGTATACCCGATGGTTATATTCTGGCTGAGTCATTACATGGGAGAAGAGTTCTTTTTGACCAGGCATATTGACTACAAAAGCACCTCTAAAGTGAGGTTGCTGAAACCAGTCCACAGTCTGAAAGTATTCGACGATTGAATGTAAGTATCCTCGAGGTAGACCATGAACTTCTTCAACGTTTTGACGAATTACTTCATAGCGGCTAAGATCATCCATATTACCTAAGCGAATGGCATTTTGATTAAGACCGTAAGAAGCAAGAAGAACCCCCGGTTCCTTAGGACTACAGTTTCCTTTCTCTAGGCAAATATTGTGGTCATTGGGATAAAAAATAAATTGTATAATTTGGTCGGTAAAAGAAATCCCTCCTCTTATTCGTCCATAATCAGTATCTCTTTCCCAAAAACGTTTATTACAAAAAAAGATTGACTTTTGTGCATCCGAATAGTTTAATTCCATGATTGCTTGCATTTTCATATTACTAAAGTAAGGTTTTATTTCAACAGCTCTTAATGAGGAAAAGGGGATTGTGCAAATGCAGTAGTCAAATATTTCAGCCTTATCTTTTCCCTCAATAGTATCTGAGTATTTTATAACCACTTTATTTCGATATTGAGATCGATAAATTCCACTTACTTTATGTCCCGCTTTATAAATTACATTTCCCAGTAAGTCCGGAGATAAGGATCCATATTCCGGTGGGTCTTGTGATTGAAATGACCGGTAAAAAGCTAAGGGGAGGTTTACATTTCCATCCTGGATTTGATAAGTATTCCAATAATCCATAGTATATTCCTCGGCTAATAATTCTTCAAAGCTTTCAGTTAAATAAGCACCGATTCCCGGAGATGCAGCGGATATTAAGTTCATAGCACCTTGGCTTAGACCCAGGCTTTCAAAAACCTGTCTGGTACTTTGCTTACTATAATACAAAATTTCCAGAGAATAGCTGGGTAAGGTCTGAATTAATTCTGCCCTTATTTCAGGAGTCAGTTGTTGAAAGGCATAATGAAAGGCATAACTACTTAATTCTGGCCAAGGAGTATTTCTTTCTTGAACGGTTAAATTATAGAAGGGATATAATATTTCTTGGATCGAATCCCTTGTTCGTAATCTGGTGTTATGTACATATATAAAATTGTCTCCTCTTGGTGGTGTCATGGAGATGGTATTAAGTCCGAATAAATTCATATAATACCAGCTCGTTTCGTGGGAAATGGGAATTCTAAGTGCTCCAAATTCTGCATAATAGGTGTCATCAAAGTATTGGGTATAGACTCTTCCGCCGATACGATCCTCACTAGCTTCCAGGATTGTGATATCTGCCCCTAATTTTCTCAGTTCAAATGCTGTGCATAGTCCGGCCAATCCACCACCAATAATTCCAATTCGAGTTCCCCTCATAGAACCAGCGGGTATAATTTCGGTTATCTCCGGTGGAGGACTTAAGTATTTTATAATATATTCGTAATCCTCCGATCGTCCTGCATTTTCCAGTGAATTCCTCAGCATCTCATGCCTCTGTTCATCTGTGGGATGTGATACCTGATTTAAAGGAACATACATCTTTATACCTCTCGTTGTTGTTACAGTAGTAATATATTACAACTCATATCAAAATATAACAAATTTGGTCAAGCCAATTTCAAAAATCTACATTACTAATATTTTATATTTATAATATGACATGCATAAACAGGCTAGGATTTAAAATAAGTCGTATTTTGTAAACTTCTCACTCATACATTTCCAGAATGGAGTCCCTTTCAAATACTTGAGTAGGACAAGAAGTTTTAGAATTATGTGATAACATCACAGATGGATGATGCGTATTGTGATATAGTGAAAGCGGAATGAGGAAACTTTAGTTTACTTAACGTTTCCGATTAGACCAAGAGGATCATGAACATGGTTTTTGTTCTTAATAATATCATTAATTATATATAGGAGGTATTTACATGGCTGCAATAAAAATCACAAAACATAATTTTGAAAAGGAAGTATTAAATTCTAAGGAACCAGTTTTATTAGATTTCTGGGCATCTTGGTGTGGTCCTTGTAGAATGGTATCCCCTACGGTAGATGAAATAGCAAATGAGGTATCTGGCAGTGCCAAGGTTGGAAAGATTAATGTGGATGAAGAGGCAGAATTAGCTGCAAAGTTTAAAATTATGAGTATACCGACACTTATGGTTGTTAAAGATGGGAAGATCTCTGCTTCAGCAGTTGGAGTTCGACCAAAGAAAGAAATATTAAGGATGTTAGAGGTATAAAATATTAAATATTTCGATATACTTTCGATACCCCCCCACTAGCATGCAGAAATAGTAAACAAAAACTTAGTTTACTGTCCCTGCATGCTATTTTTCATTAATGATTGACTAAGTTTATCTTGCCTAAGTAGATGCAAGTG
>DUNZ01000043.1 GCA_012839085.1 Clostridiales bacterium | reverse complement strand
TTAATATAATATCATTGTATAGTATTCTAATCCTTTTTCTACTACTTTTCAATTATTATATTATTTTAACCATAATCCAGTGGTTATTATCGTCATATCATCAACTGGTACATAATTACTTTGTGCCAAGGAATAATCCAAGATACGATTTGCAATTTCCTGAGGATTATTACTTTTTAATTCTAAGATAAATTTTTGAAGATGATCTTCTTTGTTTTCTTCTGGGATACTGTCTAAGACACCATCCGTAACCATAATTATAATATCCCCTTCATAAAGTTTTTTCGTAACCGTATCATAGTCAACATTTCCAAACATACCAATCGGTAATGTTGTTGAGCTTATGGTCTCTACCCAATTGTCTCTTTTTATAAAGCTTGTAGCAGCTCCTATTTTTATAAACTCACACATCCCTGTAAAAAGATTTAGGATACTAAGATCAATGGTAGAAAAGGTTTGCTTATCCGATTTTAAAACCAGACTGGAATTAATTAGTTTAATTGCTGTTTCCGCTTTAAAACCAGCCTCAATCATTTGTTCCAAAAGACCCATAACAGTTTCACTTTCTTCGCCAGCTTCCTGTCCTGTCCCCATTCCATCAGACAAAGCTACCATAACCTCACCAGTCTCCATTTTTAATATAGAAAAATTATCTCCCGAGACACTTTCCTTCATTGCCCTTGCTACACCAGTAAGAACCTTAAATTTGGTGTCCTCAATAAATATATAGTGATCATAATTTTTAGATATTACAGTTTTAGAGGCTTCTGAAACCATAAAGCGTATTCCTAAGACTTCTCCCAAGATGGCGGCTGCCTCTTTTGCTGTCATACAGGTGCCTTTTCTACAAGCAGCTGTCAGATAGATCTCCTTTCGCTTGTCTCCTCGTTCCATGATTGTTATTTCCTTAATCAAGACATGCTCTGCCTTCAGTCTCCGGATTAGCTTTTCTTCCTCTGCCTTAGCTACCAAAGTGCCCTCATATATTTCACCGGTAATATCCTGAATAACGGAAGATACCTCCTTTAATTGTTCCGCTATTACTTCTCTACTCTCTGCGATACGATTATGCCAAATATAATTTAATTTGGCTATTTCAAAACCACGGTTTGTCTCCTTAATAAATTCATCAACACAAATACAATCCGCTAAAAAATACTCTGGGATATCCTCTTTTTGAACAAATCCCTTTTCTTCAGCCGCCTCAAACAAATTGCAAGCCGCTTGGTAGGTCTCTTGAAAATTCTTTTCCCAACATATATTACAATTACTACAATTTTTGCAAAGTTTTTCGGACAAGTCTTCAAAGATACGATTGATCTCCTGTTGTTTTAACTTCATTTGCTTTTCTGTAATGGTATCTAAGGTTTTTGATAATTTCAAGAAAGATTCCGAAAATATATTCAAACGAGTTTTGGCTATTTTTCTTAAGTTTTGGGCGGCCAACATTTCCTGCTTTCCTGTGCCTCCTAAGGCATCGATCCGATATAACATACTTCTGGGTAGTAACAAAAAAATAACTACTGCCGAGGCCAAAGCTCCCATTCCTTCCAAAGAGAACTTTTCCCCATTCTGTAGGATATCCATAAGGACTGCTGTAATAAGATATATTAACGAAGTAGGTATCCTGCCCATTTCTCTGAAGATGGCTGGAATGATTGCCATCATGGTTAAAAGACCCACATCAGTTAAGGGCGCCCCCCGTAGACTTAAGGCAAATCCACAAACTGCTCCTGTCATGGTTCCCTGCCCTGCTCCATATTTGTAGGTAAAAAACAAAACAATAAAATAAACTACTGTCTCAACCGGGGCGATAAATGATCCTGAGAAATCAGGGATTGCATAGATGATAATTGCAACAATGATTGCCATACTAACCATCTGTTCATTGTTCATTTTCAATCCTTTTCCAGATCCCATGACAAAGACTATAGCACTACGAAATATATAGCTGGATACAAAGGCTATCACAGCCTCCACCAAAGCATATAAAATGTTTTCGCCGATGGTTCCCCCCGCCGCTGCCTCCATCACCGAAAATACGCCTAAAGCAATGGGGCCTAATGCATAAAGAATTGGCTGGGGTATCTTTCTTTTATTTATGATAGGGGCTTCCATTATGACAATAGTCGTAACCATGGTCAATAGTAGTTTCAATATATCAATTAATGGCATAACCGCTACTACACCCATCATTACACAGATAAGAGCCAAAACCCCTCCTACCTTTTCCATATAAAGTGCTGTGAAATATCCTATGGCCAGAGGATTCATTCCAAAAAACGCTGCTCTCGCAATAATAATACCCAATAAATTGATAAGGATTGATTTTCCTTTATTGTTTTTCATCTATACACTTCCTCCTGTTTTCAAAACATGATGTAGCAATGACTGTGCTTGTTATTATAGGAAGTGTACTTTGCAATCTTTGTCAAAAGAAATACGAATTTTCAAAAAACTTTTTGACAAGAATTCCATAGAAAAGCTGATTCTATCGATTATAGGGGGATAAAATAATTTAAGAATATAAGAAATTAACAAAAAAAGAGCTGTTAAGCTAACTTAACAACTCTTTCATACCATCATAGCGAAGGACGGATTTGAACCGCCGACACCGCGGGTATGAACCGCGTGCTCTTGCCAACTGAGCTACTTCGCCAAAGCCACGAATGTAATTATATCTGCTTTCTTCTATCTTGTCAATGCCTTTCTTAATATATTTATCTGGCATTTTTTAACCTTTTGGTATCAAATCTGAACTTTTTAACCCTTATTCCTCTTCCGGTACCAATATAATATCATCTTTTTCTACCAGTCCCAGCTTGTCCCTTGCTTCCTTTTTAATAAAATCCTTACTTTTCATTTTATTTTTTAGTTCTTCAATTTCTTTCGAACGTTCTTCCTCCATCTGGATCTGAGAACTTAACTCCATGGTATGGGCTTCTAGCTTCTTTTTTTCCTCCGTAAGGCCTACCATTCGAATAACCACAATTCCACATATCATAAGTACCAAAAAAGTAATAATGCCAATGCCAGTACCACTTTTATATCTTCCTCTCATAATAGCCACATCCCCCTATAAACCCTACTTGATTCGATTACGCTCCATCCTTTCCATCTGTACTATATGATTGCCGGATTTGGTATTTGTATTCCTATGCCTTGATTTCCTTTTTCCTTGCTTCGATTTTGCTTTTTTCTTTTGGTCCTCTTTCTTCTTTTTCCCTATATCTCGTTCTTTCTCTTTCGCTTTCTTACGAGCAAGTCTCACTTCTTGCCTCTTTGTTTTTTTGGCAAGTCTTTTCTGTTTTTTCTTATCTAAAGCTATTTTAACGGAAGCTATGGTTTTTTTCAATCTTAATAATAAGAATTTTATTACTTTCTTCCCTTTTCCTAACAAAAAGCTTAGTAGCTTTCTTAGCTTTTGATATAAAATTTTAAGTGGTTTTAACAAAATATGTATCAGTTTGGTTACTAAGGAAACAAATAGCTCACTGAGGGCAAAATGATATAATACCATCCCAATTCCCATACCCATTATAGAAAAACCTCGAATGATTCCATTGTTTTGTTGATACATCATAATAAATATAAATAAACTTGCCAGAACCCAGAATATTAAATCCTCTATAGCAATAAAAAATTCATTGTGCTTAACCAATCTTCTGAAAATCCGGAGAAGATCATAAACAAATAAAATAATAGCACCCCAAAGAATTGAGACCAGAAAAAATTGCATTTCAATAGCGATAGCTTTGTTCATAGTAACCTCCATCCAAATGTTTCGCCTATATGGTATCGGTAAGGCTTGCCCTCAAATTATTGTTTATTTAAATAACCTACCAAATAGAGATTCACCGGATTTCCCATAATTCGCTGTGTCTGAATATGTTAAGCTATCGATTCTTCCATCAATATCAACTTCACCTTTCTCCAGGGTCAAACGATTAACATGAAGTTCATTCCCTCGAATCATCAAAATTCCTTGCTCTGTCTGAAGCAAAACTTCATTAGCATCAAAGGATAAGACATCATTTACACCGGTAATTAGAGCCGATTTTCTTCCAATGATATTTAACTTGTGCCCCTTTAATACTTGCAATTTTTCATCCATAAAAAAGCCTCCTCATATAAATTTAACCAAGGTTACCTTGTTAAGTATATGAGGAGACTTGCTGGTTCATGACAGTTTTACAGATACTTATAAAGCTCCTTCGCCTCATCCTTCTTTGTAGTTTCCTGCAAATCTAGGACTTCCACTTTCACTGTTTTACTTCCAAAACCTATCTCGATAATATCACCAATTTTAACATTTACTGAAGCCTTTGCTGGCTTTCCATTTACCATAACTCTCCCAGCATCGCAAGCTTCATTTGCCACAGTCCTTCTTTTAATCAATCTGGACACTTTTAAATATTTATCTAATCTCATATCTCTTCCGCCTTAATATTAACTATAAATTATTAAAAAGACTGTTTTAAAAACCCTACACCCCTCTGAGATCCGGAATTTAAAACAGCCTCTTTTGTTTTTGTTTTTTGTCTATTATGCGTTAATAACGTCCTTTAATGCTTTACCAGCTTTGAACTTAGGTGCTTTAGAAGCAGCAATGGTAATGGTTTCTTTTGTTAAAGGATTTCTACCAGTTCTTTCTGGTCTTTCTACTACTTCAAAAGTACCAAATCCAACGAGTTGAACCTTTTCTCCCTTTGCTAATTCCTCTGTTACTACATCAATAAAAGCCTTTAATGCTTTCTCTGAATCTTTTTTTGAAAATTCAGTTCTTTCAGCAATCGCTGCAACCAATTCCGCTTTGTTCATGGAATCGCTCCTCCTCTAAAGTATTTGTTAATATGTTTATAACCTAACAGTTATTTTACTTCCCTCCATAAAAGATCTTGCTCTTCGGGGGATAGTTCACATAAATTGGTGCCCCTACTCTTTGCTAAAGTAAAGACATCTATAAATCTATTTATAAACTTATTAGTCGCATTTGTCAAGGAATTTTCTGCATTTAATTGTAAAAACCGAGACAAATTAACTATTGTAAATAAAAGGTCGCCAAATTCCTCCTGAATAAGTTCTTTATTCCCTTTTTCTATGGATTCTTTCAGCTCTTCTAGCTCTTCATAAACCTTTTCCAGCACCTGTTCATAGCTCGTAAAATCCATCCCCGCTTTTGCTGCTTTCTTTTGTACTTTTTCTGCTCGAATGGTTGCTGGAAGAGCTTTGGGAACCATTTGCAATTCATCAGCAATATTATCTGTCTTCTTTTCAAGCTTTTTAATATCTTCCCAATTGTTGATAACCTCTTGACTATCCTCAACAGTAACATTTCCAAATACATGAGGATGTCTTCGAATCATCTTTTCTGCTTCCTGTGTAATCACATCGTTAATATTAAACTTGGTTTCCTCTTCTGCAATCACGCTATGAAGTGCCACCTGTAAAAGAATATCCCCCAGCTCCTCACACAAATTCTCATAATCCTTATTATTAATTGCTTCAATGGTTTCATAACACTCCTCTAAGAGACAAGTTTTTAAACTTTCATGGGTCTGCTCCCTGTCCCAGGGACAGCCATCCTTACTTCTTAATTTACGGATAATCTCCATAAATTCATCAAATTGATATTTTTGCATCTTTTGCTCCTATCTCCCATTCTTTCTTGTACCAGTTATTAAACCATATTATAGCAAAAATCGATATAGTATTACAACTAGAAATAAAGGGGCTGTCGCTTTAACAATTGAAAAATCATAAAGAGAACGTGTCTCTGTTGGATTGATCGTCACATGCTATTTTTATAACTTTAATATGTGATAAAATTACTAATGTAAAAAGAAAAGAGCGTGTCTACGATACAAATGTTCCGAAGGAATATGTGATAAACATTACTAATGTAAAAAGGGCGCCGCACATTTAGTGCGACAGCCCCACTTTTATTATATATTTTTATTTCTTACTGCTCCATCTGTCTTCCTAAAAACGCCGCAGCTGTACTAGCTAATTTTAATTCCGTATCCCCAAATTTTGTTTTCGGATCTTTTGAAAGGATAATTACGGAACCTATGGCATCTCCTTCACTGATAATTGGATATATTACCTGATACAGATATTCGCTATCATCTTCATTTATTATCTTTACAAAATTCTTATCTTCTCTACTTGCTATTACATTTTCTCTTTCATTGATTACCTCTTCCAAATCGTGGCTAATTCCTTTTGAAAGCAATTCCTTC
>DUNZ01000042.1 GCA_012839085.1 Clostridiales bacterium | reverse complement strand
TTTCTTTAATGCATATTGGACTGATTTTGTTATTCCTACCTTGGGATCAGTCAAAGTACCATCCAAGTCAAATAATATGTTTTTGTATTTCATCTTTTTTCTCCTATATCTTCTATTAATAAAACTCGTAAACTATTTTGAATCAATTCAATATCGTTTTTCAGTTCTCCTGATAATAAATAGATGTCAGTATCCAGTGCCTTGATAAATTCATGATTTTTTATAGTAATATTTTGAATCATCTAATCTACCTCCTATATCTTTATCTTTATAGAATTTTTTTAATCTAAGTTTGATCCTATTATAAAATCATGAGTGTCTATCTTCATAAACTCATATATTCAAAGAATCTTAAATCCCCTCTATTGCGCTTTCTCTATATCATATAGTTCCATCCATTAAATGTCAATTATTGTTTCCTTATGAATCTTCAAATCGAGGGTATTTAACAAGCTTTCCATTAAGATTACAATACTTTCATATTTATAGAAATTAATTAGGAGCCATACTTAACCCTAGTAAATGTATAGCTCCTTTAATGACTCTAATCTCTGTATTGATTCAACTAAATATTAATACTCCGATGGTTTTTTTGTATAACTTTTTAATCTTTCATATTCCTCCATAGTAATCTTCAAAATGGTACCATGCTTAAAACCATAGGGGAATGAGAATGCTTGATCTGAACGAACAAATTTTCCTGATGATAAATTATCGGCTACAAAAGGAACATATCCTTGTTCTTCTGCAGAGCATCCATAGAAATCCAAGAACAAGCACCATCTTCCGTCTTCCAATTTTACTGCTGTTGGAGCCTCGTATACTCCTTCTTGCAGTGACTCTAAACTTTTATCAAATTCATCAATCTTTTCAAATGGTCCAGTGATATTCTCTGATACCATTAAAATTACATTCGCAGGATTATTTTCACTTTTTACAAATAAATAATATTTTCCATCTTCTTCATACATAGCAGAATCTATCACTCCGCTGTCTTCCTTCTTATATAATATTTCAGGCTTTGTAAATGTCACAAAATCTTTTGTTCTGGAGTAATAGATGCTCTTAGGACCGTAATTATTAGAGCTATGGGATGAAGACCAGTGAATGACATAATCGTCATTTTTCTTATCATAAATTATATCTGGTGCCCATAAACATCCAAAGTTTTCATCCCCCAGTTTTATCATTCTCTGTTCGGACCAATGAATCAAATCATCAGATTCCCAAAGAACTAGACACTTGCTTCCATTTCTCCCGATTTCCTCCCAGGAATGATTGTATTGATTCAGCATTCCATATGCTAAACTTAAATCAGTTGCTAGTAAGTAGAATTTTCCTTCCTTTGTTCTAATTATCGTGAAATCCCTAACTCCCTTATCTCCATAATAGCTCCATAAAACGGGATTTCCATTATTCACTTCTTCCCATTGAAAGCCATCCTTACTTACTCCAAAGTATACCTGTTCCCCATCTGGAGTTCTCTTTTCTTTAAAATGTACAAATAAATAAGCACTCATTATTAGTCATCCTCCATCTTCTTTTATGTTTAATATTTTGTTTATATTGTTTCTCTGATTAACCTAAACATGATTATTGTAAGATATACTCTACTACAAGTCAACATGAGATGAAGACAACAAAAAAACCCAAAGCAAGTGCTTTGAGCTTACATAAAACTTATTCCATTAACTTATTTATTGACTTTACTCTACACATTGAAAATGAAATCCACAAAGACCATCCATTTTTAGAAAGTTATCCACAATTTCAAGTCTTTTCTGAACAAACCTTTTTAGGTCAA
>DUNZ01000235.1 GCA_012839085.1 Clostridiales bacterium | reverse complement strand
TGGATCAGCACGGTGTTGCAAGTATTTTTAATAGCTCCTTTTAATTGTTCTGGTGTTTTCATCCGAACTCCTCCTTAAATCAGTACTTCCACATATGACCGGATCAATTAACTTTATTCTGGGTATGAAAATGAGCCCTTAAATTCAGGACTCAAATAGGATTCATTTACTTATAGATATCAATTATTACTTCATCTCCTTGTAAGTTGCTAGCTAAAACAACAATACATCTTGCTTCTTCTAAAGTATATGACTGCATCTGCATTTCCTCAAAAAGAAAAAGAGAGGATAGCAACACCCACTTTCGTGGTCTTGATATCAGATTTTGGTGTTCTCTTATTTTTATTTTATTTTCCTACAAAAATTTTACGCTAACAACTTTTGCTACCACTTAACCCCAAGGCAACCCCGCCTATAATAAAACATCTGATCAAATGTAATAGTTATATTTTAATCAGATGTCTTGTTTTTGTATTATTTGGGTTAATTATTGAATACAAGTAATAGCTTTTCTATCTCTACTTCTACCTATTTTTGAAGTTGTACCTGCTCATATACATGTCTTTAATATTGCTCTGGCCTAATAAATACTCTTTCTCTCAGCAGTGATATCATACCGTTCTAGAGCAGGCAACATTTCTGGCATGTTAATACCATAGGTTTCATCTGTTTTCTCCGATAACATTTTCATAAGATAAAGAAGCTTTAATTTTTGATTGGCACCTTTTTACATATAGCAATCTTCCCCTTACACCTTTTGCATTAAGGTATATCTATTTCTCGATGAAGGGGTATCGTAACGCCTTTACACAATCTTAATAAATATGGCTCTTGAAGATACGAATTTAACCATCTTGTAATATAAGCTGTGATTTTTTTTCTTAATTGACCTTGCGATATTTTTTTATAATAAAAAGTTATCCTGTAAAGTTCTTAGATCCGTGCCACTATTAATAAATGTTATTGTTTCTAAAAATTCTGTTTTATTATGTATGTCTGGCAAGTAGAGGAGCAATTTTAGAAAATCCATTCCATGCTCTTCAAAGATTCTAAGAACTCCCTGTTCCATCAGTTTTTGTCTTGTATAAATCTCTATCTTTCCAGCCTCAATGTCATAATCGATTTTTTCAATGACATCTAACCCATGATTAACAAGCTCAGTATTTCTTATCTGTTCAAATATGAATAATCCATCTTTAAAGAAATCAAATAATATATGCTCCTGATTAGCTCGGTATAGATGGATCATCACATTCGTATCTAGTGATGCTTTCACTCTTCTATACCTCCTATTAGTTCATCTAAATCAGAATCCTCCTCTTCTTTCGGAATAATCAATTTATCACTAATATCTTCTATCGTAAGTTGATAAGCTTCAAGTACTTTTTCAAGAGTTTCTATCGGTATAGCATTGTGATTATAATTATAAATTACATAATCCAGATACTCGTACGGTAATCTTATTATATTACTTACTTCATTTAACCTACAATTACCTCCTATTACTCTTAAAAGGTTACCTACTCTCATTTCGTTCTTTTCACTATTTAAGCGTGTTTTTTGTACTGCATCAATGAGTTTGATATCATCTAATCTGTTCAAAACCATCTCAAAGCTTGAGCTGAATTCAGACATCATCTTTGCAATATCATATGCTGATAATTCGCTTGGATCAATATTATTCAATTCGATATCATAGAACTTTCTAACTCTATCTTCTGGCATTAACAAGCATGCCGCAAAATAATTTGCTTCTTGTTCTTTTTCATCGCTACATAGGACATACAAAGTCCTATTATCATCAATAAACCCATAAACATCCATGAGTAAATACAGGCTTTTCATACTTAAATTTCTACCACCTTGTTCTACCTGTGTAATGCTCGATTGACTTAATCCTGTTTTTTCACTTACCTGGTACAGTGACAATTTCTTATCTTTTCTCAGCTGGCGAAGATTCGGTCCAACTGTATATCCATCATATTTCATCTTTAATCAGACCTCCGTTCCTCGCGCGTTCTTTTTCTAACGCACGAATTTCTTCTACTGCTGCTGATTCCGTTTCATACTTTCCAAGGAAATGACCAAACTGGTCATAAACAATGGTTCCATATTCAACGTTAATAAATTGACATCTGTTTACTGCCAGGGGATACCCCCAGCAGTTCACTACCTTGCCACTCACTCTGCATTCTCCTCAACCGTGTCTGGGACAAATGCCACATGCGCTTCCATATCTACTAAAATCATTCCATAGTACTCTGCCCTTGCGAAGAATTTTTCCAAATCATCTTCATCACTTGTGATATCAAAAATTGATTTCAAATATATGATTCCAACAGGACTATTCTCGATCCAGTCCCAAAGTCTATCCACTTCACTACGATCAACATCAAGCCCACTGGACTCATCCACAATGATGTCTACAATCTCAACATCTTTTTCTTCTGCATGGGTACGTATGTTAGAAACCATATTGTGAATCTTGTCATCCGACTTGCGCGATTTAATGAAAATAACGCCTTCGCCTGTTGGCTCCTGCAATTCTTCATTCTTCATGTTCTGGTTGTAATTCTGATTCGTGTTCTGATTAATTGATTTGTTCTTCATGGTTTTTCTCCTATTCTTTTTAGGAGAGCTTTGCGCGCTACACTCTCGTGTGTTAATGCTTTTCATAAGCATGTATAAATAATAACTTGAATCTAATTTTCATGTTCCACCTCTTAGGACTATCTTTTTAGCGCAGTCATCTTTTAAAGACAACTTTTCTATCAAAGCTTAAAATTAATGCTTTTATGCACCTCTCTGGCTACCAAAATATAGTGGTGTAGGTTGCTCCTACAATATAAATTTGGTTCTATAATAAATGTTGGGGTATGTGAAAACATATTCCCATCATTTGTTTTTTATTATAAAATAAAAGAAGCCTCCTCGAAAATGCCCGTCGTCCAAACACACACTTTCAAAGGAGGTTTCAATAAATGCACTCTAATTGTACCAGAAAACTTCTGAATTTAGAAGATGT
>DUNZ01000234.1 GCA_012839085.1 Clostridiales bacterium | reverse complement strand
GTTACCAAATATTCTTGCTTCATTAGCCGAAAAGCAAAGAGGACTCATTCTTGTCACCGGACCAACAGGTAGTGGTAAGTCTACGACTTTAGCAGCTATGGTTAACCATATTAACAATACAAGAAGATGCCACATAATAACTATAGAAGATCCAATTGAATATTTATATAGACACAATAGAAGCATAATTAATCAAAGAGAAATAGGGCAGGACACCAAAAGTTATACCAATGCGTTAAGAGCAGCACTTAGAGAAGATCCTGACGTCATTTTAATAGGTGAGATGAGAGATCCAGAAACAATTTCTATAGCATTAACTGCAGCCGAGACAGGACATCTTGTTTTATCTACCCTACATACTTTAGGTTCTGCGAAAACAATTGATAGAATTATTGATGTTTTCCCGCCACACCAACAAAGTCAGGTACGCACCCAATTGTCAACTGTACTGCAAGGCATTATTTCGCAGCAGTTAATAAAACGCGCCGATAATACAGGAAGAATAGTTGCTACAGAGGTAATGATTTTAACTCCTGCAATATCAAACATGATACGGGAATCAAGAACAGTGCAGATTAACAGCAGTATTCACACTGGTAGCGAATATGGAATGTATTCGATGGATAACTGTATTGCGTCACTTTATAAGCAAGGTTTAATAACTTATGAAAACGCAATTCAATATTCAATGGATCCTTTGGCAATAAAAAAATTATTAGCGTTAGGTTAAAAAGGAAGGGGTTTTTTTGGGATGGCAGTTGTTGATTTTTTCTCAAACAGTACAATAACGATTGATATAGGATTTCGTTACATTAAAATTGTACAAGTTAAAAAGAGCAGAAACAGTGTATTATCTGTAATGAACTATGGGATTGGGGATACGCCAAAAGGGTGTATAAAAAACGGAGCAATCAAAGATAAAGATGCTGTTGTATCAGAAATAAGCAGAGTGCTCCGCGAACACAATATCAATTCAAAAGAAGCAAAAATAGTAATGTCAGGTACAAACATTATTTCAAGGGTGATAATGATTGATAAAGTACCTGCGTCAGAAGTAGATAAAAAGGTTTGGGAAGAGATAAGAGCAACCGTTCCTGTTGACATGAATGCAAATAGAGTGGATTATAAACTCTTAGGCGATACAATTGTTGATGGACAGGAAAAGATCAAGGTTTTTGTTACAGTTGTATCTAAAAAAATAATCGATAACTACATTAGCATTCTAAATGATCTGAATTTAAAACCTATCGCAGTTGACATTCCGTCCAACAGTGTATCTAAATTTTTCAAACTAAATATAGATACTGGGACAGAAAGCACATCACGCAAGCTCAAGTATTCCAAATATAAAAATAACAACACTTGGATTGTTTTTGACCTTGGATCAGAGACAACCATTATAAACATATTAAAGGATAAAACCCCCGAGTTTAATCGCGTTATCTTAAAAGGAAGCAGCAAAGTGGATTTAGAAATTCACAAAGAGCTTGAAATGTTGCCGAATGAGTTAGCAAAGGCCGAATTGTACAAAAAGATGTATGGTCTGTCAACAATAAAAACACCATGTAATGAGTATTCATGTGCTAAAGCTACAATGAGAGTAATGGATTCTATAATTAAAGACATTAAAATGTGTATTGATTTTTATCTTACACGTTGTAATGGAGAAAACCCAAGCAAAATATTCCTAATTGGTGGCGGCTCGCAAATGAAAGGGATAGAGGAGTATTTTGAAGAAAACTTAGGATTACCTGCATACAGAATAAATGTTGCAAAAATTGATGGACTTGAATTTGGCCCAAATCTTGACGTAGCTAGACTCAACTACCTAGTAAACGCATTAGGCGTTGCCTTATAGTGGAGGGATCATATGCCTATTTATACATATAAAGTTAAGGATCGCGAGGGAAATACTTATTCGGGTGAATCAAAAGTAGAAAGCAAGGACGTACTACTTGATCTTTTCAAAAAACACAATTATACGCCTGTTGAGATACTTGAGAAAACTTTTATTACAGATGTATCTCAAATTAGCATTTTTAAGAAAAGGGTTAAAACTGCTGATCTTGCTCAGTTTTGTCGTCAGTTTTCAATAATGATTAATGCTGGTATTTCTATTGCAGGTGCCTTAGACGTATTAAAAGATCAAACAACAAACGATACATTGAAAGATTGTCTGAATGATATGTATAACAATATCCAAAAGGGGATTTCGTTATCAAGTATAATGCGCAGCTTTCCAAATATTTTCCCACCCATTCTGTTAAGTATGGTTGAAGCTGGCGAGGTAAGTGGACAGTTAGACAATGTTTTCACAAGAATGGCAGACCATTTTGAGAAAGAACACAAGCAAAATCAAAAACTGAAATCTTCAATGACATACCCGATTATAGTCTTAATAGTTGCAGTTTTAGTTGTGGTTATTCTGGTTGTTAAAGTTATTCCTACATTTGGAGAAGCGCTGACTGGAATGAATATTGAACTACCACCACTAACCCAAATAATGCTCAAGATAAGTAATTTTTTTACCTCTTACTGGTATTTAGTTCTATTTGGGCTATTTGCGCTCATATTTGGCATTAATATGATGTCAAAAACTGACAGGGGGAAAATATTTATTGATGGTATAGTACTAAAGTTTCCAGTGATTTCTAATGTCGTTAAAACTGTAATGACTGCAAGACTTTGCAGAACTTTATCAACACTATTAAGAAGCGGTGTATTAATGCTTGAATCACTAATTATTACAAGAAGGGTTTTAAATAATTCAATGCTTCAAGCCAAAATGGATCAAGCTGTTGAAAATGTGAAGCAAGGCAGATCACTTACACTGTCAATAACCGAAATGGAGTACTTTCCTCCTTTGGTAGTATCAATGCTAAAAACCGGTGAGGAAGCAGGTAATCTAGATGAAACGCTTGAGAAAGCTGCAGATTTCTATGAGGATCAGACTGGTGAGCAAATAGAGAAAATGATGACATTAATTGAGCCATTGATAATTATTGTTTTGGGTGGAGTTGTTGTATTTATTGTGTTCAGTGTACTGTACCCAATGTTAAGTGTTTATCAAAATATTGGAAGTTACTAACATGACTATAAATTATAAAACAGAGTTTTGATGACAAAAAGCTACCTAATTGATTATGTAGTTAACTAATCAAAAGAATGTAATTTCGAACTAAATTGTTTTTATAAGCTTAATAAGCTTAAAAATAAATGTATATTGGGAGGGTATTTAACCATGAGGAAAATTTTAAAAGAAAACAAAGGTTTCTCCTTGGTCGAACTGCTTGTAGCAATACTTATTATGGCGGTAATTGCAGCCACTGCAATAGCACTTTTTGGTGGTGTGCTTGATTCAAGCAGAAAAAGTGCTGATGAGGAGACAGCAGAGAGCATCAAGAGAGCAATATTAACCTACATGAATATGTCAAACGACGTTGATTTAAATGCCATTGATGTTGCACATAATTCTGATTCAATTGACTTAATAAAAAAATTATGCTGTACAATTACAATCAAAGATTCTGCTTCGGGCAATACAAAAGACGCAACTTTTAAAGCTTCTACTTTAGTGACTGTAACACCGCCAACAGATGTTACAGGCAAAGGAGATGCTTCGGATCTTAGTGGAGATTACGGTCCATTTTTAGACCCAACTAAGGATTTAACAACTAAAACACCTGGCACAAACGGATGGGCTATAGATATTGATAAAGATGCACAGGTTATAACAGTAAAAACTGTAGAAGATGCAAAGGATGCTATAGTTAAGTTTCACCCTGCTCCTGGTGTGACGCCTGGTGTGACGCCTGGTGTGACGCCATAAAAGTGTTTATAACCTAACAGTTAATTCATACACTCCCACCATCACGGTGGGAGTGTAATCAAAAAATGTTTTGAACAATGAGATTATGAAAAGGAGGGTTTTATATCAACAATAAAGGATTTTCATTGCCAGAATTATTAGTTACACTTTTAGTACTTGCAATAATATCTGTCATAGTAACTGAACTGTTGGTATTTAATGCATCCTCCACAACGGCATATTCAAAATATGGAGCCCAACAATTTACCATCAATGATGCTTATACACGCCTTAACAAAGACATAGAAGGTGCAAAAAAGATACAATTTGAAGATAGAATCAATACTGATGATTATAAAACCATTGTATTAACTGTAGACGGAACAGATAAGACTTGGAAAATAGATGGCGGTGAGTTGTCTTTGGATTCAAAAGTTGTATTTGAAGGCTTATCAAGTGAGAGTGTTTTTTATAGAAGAGATGGCTGCCTTGTGGTGGTGCTAAAGCTTGAATCAACAAACAAGGGAAGAATTCCTTTAAATATGGACAAGCCCATAGTCGCACAGTATAGCTTAACTTACAAATAATAAGTCATTGCTTTAATCAACGTACAATTTTGTAAGCTGATTAAAGCAATGAATGTGTCTTGGAAAACTATTGGAGGAGTTAATATGAAGGATATAAACTTTTTAGTAGAAGAAAATCCATTTGAAAATGAGCTTCAAAAAGAGGAAAAAGAACGTGTTTCTACAGTTAAAATAATAGTCACTATTATAATTGTTGCCACTTGCATATTCATTTTGTTTGTTCCTGGAATATATGTAAAATCATTAGAAGCAAAAGCTTTAGCTATTGAAGATAGCTTAACCGAAGCAAGGTTCAAAGAAGTGAGAACTGTAAAGGCACAGCTCTCCGATGTGACAAATAAAGTCAGTCGTAAAAAAGCCATTCTAAATGGGATTGACTCGAAAAACTTATCAGCTTCACAAGCACTTCTCACAGTCAAAAACACACTCCCCTCTGGTTGCTATATAAAAACAATAAACTTTAATAGTAATTCTATATCCATTAGCGGTGTTGCTGAAAGCACCTTTGTTTTTTCTGACTTATTGTCTAATATTGATAGGTTGAAGTTATTTGATGGAGGCTCTCCAGGGCTTTCGGTGCAAGAGACCCAAAGTGAAGTGGAATTTTCCATCACTTATTCGCGTTAAAGGAGGGATTGCAGTATGAAACTAACAAATAAAGAAAAAACGCTTTTAATAGTTCTTATAGTTATGGTATATGCTTTTATATCAGTAAAGTTTGTTTTTATGCCTTCCCTGCCTAAAATGAAAGATGCAAAAAACAGGATAGAAACTGCTCAAATTCAGTTGGATGCACTTGAGGAGGATTATAGAAATATTAAACAGTATAAAGATAAAATAAAACAGAACGAGGTAATTAATGATAGGCTTAGTTCGTACATAACAAACAGTGCAAGTATATCAGATAGCATTCATTTTGTTGAAAATCTCGCAGTCCTCATGGGCACAAGTCTACAAAGTATATCTTTGGGTAGTCCACAGCAAAATGTTGAAGGTGGAGCTACTTATTATGCTTTCCCAGTAAACTTTTCTACTATATTGACAGAAGACGGATTGGATGAACTAATTAAATATTGTGAAGGGGGAAGTAAAAAGGTAACTATAAAGCATTTATCCATTGATCCTGCGAGTAAAACAAGTGCCAGAGAAAGCAATATTTTCAAATCTGGCAAACAACATTTTGAATTGAATATTGGACTTCTATTCTATTCAATGGATGAAGGTACTGCAAACACCTTTTTAAAATCTACAAGAGCAGCTTTTGAAAGATTTATCAATGATAATGATATACCTATTTTTGTAGAGGATGCTGAAGAACTACCTAATACACCAACTCAAACTACACAGGTTTCTAGTACAGGGTCCTCAGATTTTCTTGATATTTCTTATATGAATGCAGATTTTATTGTTTTTCATAGAGGATATTTATTCGGAGGACATAATTTTGAGACTTTCTCAAGGTTTGCTCAAAAAAGAATACAGGTAACAGTAGATGATCCCATGGATGTAACACTTAATCTGGGAAAGACTCAGTATACTATTGATTGTATTGATGGAGACGCTCACACGTATTCTCTAACTGGTAACTTAGAAGATAGGGATTATACATTGTATATACAATCACAAATCAACACTCAAACAAAAGAAAATGAAGAACTTTGGCTAAATATTAAAATAATAAATGACTCAGGCCATAGTATTCATGCCATGATGGAACAAACCGGAGACAGAGTTAAAATATTCGATAGAGATGGAAATGCTATAGAAGGAAAAAGTGATACAGAGAAGGTGTACTTTCAATGAGAAATAATGGGATTATAAACTTGAATAAGTTAAGTAAAAAATCTCATTGTAATCGTGGGTTTACTTTAGTTGAAGCAGTTGTTTCTTTAGCTTTAGTTGCAATAATAATTTTAGTTATATCTACTTTGTTTTTTTCTATATCAACCATATCAAAACTTTCGGAGCAGCAGATAGAAAGAACTACAATAATTAGAATTGTAAAGGAAAATGTTACTAAATCAGTACGTGACAATACTGAAATATTAGGAACAACTCAAATAGCATCGGATGCTCCTTTGTATGATGTGAAGATAGAAGATTTATCCGGACAGAAATATCCAGAGTATACTTTTGACTTGATAAAAAACAGTGAGACAGATGGTGTTTATCAGTACAAAGTTACTTTAAAGAAAGAACGAACGAACCCATTTGAATATTTGTTCGAAATATACCCTTGATAATGGTGAAGCAAATTATGAAAACAAGTAAAAAAAAGATATTAGAATTGAATAATGAATACATTACAGATAATTCTGGCAACTCAATGCCAATAATTTTGCTTGTTTTTCTTGTTGTTATGATAATAGGAAGTGCTGTTGCTTATTCTACTTCACAAGTCTTTTCAATAGTACGTAGTGAAGAACATAATCAAATGACATATCTTGCTGCAGAGTCAGCACTCCAAAGAAGTATGGCAAACCTTGATAGATATTTGCCAAGAGAGGATTTTGCAACAGATAGAGGCATAACATATAACGATGAAGAACAGTTTATTGATGATTTAGTTAGAGCATTGAATTCTGACTCACGTTCAGAAATCATTAACAATTTTACCAGTGCAGATGGTGTACAAGTTTATTCAGATTCATCCATGAATACTGCGGACGTATCATTATCATTTTCCTGGGATGGCTCAGAACGTACTCGTATCGGTAATAAATTAAGGTTTCCACTAGAAATTACAGCAACAGCTAAAATGGAAAATGGTATGTTTAAATCCAATGGAAGAAAGGCCGTTGCAGTAAAGGAATATGAAGTTTGGATATACAATCCATTCGAATTAAATGGAGCTGTTTACACATTAGGAGATCTGGTGGTAAATGGTGGTGGTACATCAACAATAACTGGTGATGTATATGTATTTGGTACAGGTTTTGATAAACCAAATCGTATGGATCAGTATCATATGGGGGGTATTTGTGCTTATGATAGCGCAAAACTTCATATAGAAGATGGCAGCGCATTTACTCGAAATCTTCTTAGAGTAGGTAGTTTTTATGAAACAGGTACAGATAAATGTGCAATTATTGTAGACAATGATGTTGTTGCACAAAGCATTCAAGCATTTGGCATCAATAATGATATAGTTATTATTCGTGACGCATATACTTTCGACGATATAGAAATGAATGGTGCCGATTCTTATATCGCAATTAACGGCAATTTCTTCGGAATGAATCCTGGTGATGACAATTTCCATGATACTTCAAGTGCGGTGGTTAATATTTCACAAATGTATGCCTATGGTACAGTTAATGAATATACAAGATCCAGAATTGTTATAAACGGATATACATTTATTAATGGTTCTACATTTAAAATGAACCCCGACGGTACAGCAAATCATAAACTTGAAGATGTATCTCTGGCATGGCAAGGTAACCAACCAGTATACATAGTGGAGAATAAAAATGACACTATGGATTATATGACAGCATTAACGAGCAGAGATAGGAATGGTTTTTCTGTGCTGCTTGGAGATATTGGCTGGAGTCGAAATGAAAGGTTAAACGAAGATTGGGCGACTTGGACAGAATGGATAACTGAAATAAAGTCTGTTGTAGCAGGAATGTCAAATACTCTACCAAGCACCCCACCTGCTAAAATAAAAGGTTTCTGCCATAATGCCATGGCTGCTAACAATACTCTTTATCCATCTAATGTAGACAGTCTTGAAATACCAGGAAATGTAATATGCCATGCTAATGTAGATGGGTTAGACTCACAACCATTAAATGATTATTATAGTGACTCAGATTGGTGGTTTAATAAGAGTGCTGTAACAGGCATTCCAAAAGGGTTGGAAAATATGATGTATCTATTTGAAAGTCATGTTAGCGTTTTTGCAAGAAAAAAATACCCCAACTCTTTTGATGGCGACATAAGTTATAACTTTAATTCAGGAATGATACCAAGCGGTGGTTCTACTACCGAGTTTTTAAGAATTAGAGATGCACTTGATAGCATTGACACAAGTTTGTGGAGTTGCATAGTCAAATTCCCCGAAGGTGGAAATGAAGAACCAGTTGATTTGGTACAGCATTTAGAAGATTATTATGGAGTACCATCTCCAACACCTACTCCAAGCCCTGAACCAAGTCCTGAGCCTGATCCAGACCCTGAAAAATTCTTTTTGATTATTAATCTCAATCCCAATAGAGAGTTAGTAATAAGCAGGGATAAGGTAAATGGAATAATTTTTACAATGGGCAAATTAACAATTAAAAATGGTGCAACATTAAATGGAGCTGTTATTTCCGCAGGCCGAGGATATGATCCTGTTTCAGGAGTAGAAGGATCGGCAGCAGACTCCTATGTTTTACATGGGGAGAGAGTTACAAGACTACCAAGAGTTGTAGAAGATGTAAACATTCATAATTTTAGGAATGGTGACTATGCAGCACTAGTAATTCAAAACGGAGGGAATATATCTTTTCCAGGACGGGATGAGTTATTTGATAAGTTTGAACTAACAGCGATTGGTTTTAAAGACATTCTTAAAGAAATATTTTGAGGTGAAGGATATGAGGAAGGTATTATTAGGTTTTATAGTTGTTTCCTTATTTTTAATTGGAGTGGGTTGTGGTTCTGCTGACGAAGTAGCAACTAATGCTCCTGACGCGGGAGAACAGGTAGATATTGAAACAATTAGTAGTGGAGACGACAATGCTGCGAAAGAGTTGATCTCTAAATATTTCACGGCACTATTTACAAATGCAATTGTAGACGAATACAACGATAATTCAAAGACAGGTAATATCCCTGATAATATTCGTGATTTTATTTCCGAAAAAACAATATTAGAAGGTGATGGGAATCCTGAGATTGGAATACATCTGCCCAGATATATCAGCATAAATGGCATGACAATAGTTGGATATGATATTGAAATAGTTTCTGATGACGAAAATATTAAAAAAGCAAATATAATATCCGATTTTGTTTCTAATGATGGAGATAAATACCTTTATTTTACAAAGATATATACAAAAGCCTCTGTAGTTACTGATGAAGTTTTTGCTAAATCATATAGGAAGCAAGATGACAATACATACACAAAAAGAGTTGACATTAAAACTGAAGAAATAGATAAGATGAGACTGGAAATGAGGTTTGATGTTGAGTTGATAAAAGAAGATAACGGTTTTAGCGTATTAAGAGCTTTTGAATCGGATATAAAAGCTGGAATGAAAAATAGATTATTTGTTTTTAATAATGACAATATAACAAGGCTTCCATACCTAAACTTAGAAAAATCAGCTGATGGCTCTGAATATCTAAACGCTTCTGATGGTGAAATATATGAAAAGGAAAAAGAGATTATTACCGACTTTTTTCAAAGGTTTACACTGCTCGACAGAGAAAGAATGAATTTACTTTCTTACAAATGGGGAGAAGGGCATACTGCAGTTAAAGAATTTTGGGACACTATCGGTATTACTTCAGCCGATGAACAAAACCCAATTGAGTTAAACAGTAAATATAAAGATAATTATCCTTTTGATTCATTACCATTACAAAATAACATGGAACAAATAAGAGAAATTAAGAACTTTGTTGTTACTCCACATCCGGCTTACTCTGAAAAGATTAAATTGCACTATGTTAATTTTGATGCAGTAATACTAAGAACAAATGGTATCACAGATGATTACTTTACTTACCGTTATGATTATATAGTGTCATTGTCAAATAGTGAAGAAGATTTGCTAATAGAAAGATTTATGCTAAATGAATATTATTTGGTTCAAAAATAGAATTAAGAGCGAAATATTGAGGATGAAAGGGATTTTTTAAGACGATTAATGATAATAGGGGTGATTTTTATGTTGGGATTTAAAAGAAAGATTTTTTACTTATTGCTTATTTCTATTATTTCTACACTTGTTTTTAATGTACCTTCTGTGGCAGTGGAACAAGATAAGCCGAGTGATTGGGCAGTGGAGGAAGTAACAGAGGCAATAGAAAAAAATCTTGTACCAAAGCTGCTGCAGGCGAACTATCGAGGAAGTATTAAAAGGTACGAATATGTGTTATTAGCGCTAGAGGTGTATGATATTACGGGAAAAGAAGTTGCTATTGTTGATAAGAAGCCTTTTACCGATGCTATAAACCATAAGTTTGAGCAGGAAATGGTAAGAGCATATAACGCTGGAATAGTGAAAGGAGATGGTAAAGGAAGCTTTAAACCCGATGATTATATTACACGACAGGAAATTGCATCATTAGTAGTTAATTTACTAAAGCAGATACTACCCGATAAGGACTTTACTGTAAAGAACAATTACAAATACAACGACGGTGATCAAATAAGTGACTGGGCTAAGTACTACATTGATTATTGCTTTGAAAATAAGATTTTGACAGGTTACGGCAACAATATAATAGATCCTAAAGGTAATGCCACTATAGAGCAATCCATTGCATTGCTTATTAGACTTGCAAAAAATGAAGGACTTTTTGACACTACTCCGGTTGTAGAAGAATCTATCGAATATATTCAAACTGACCCGATAAAGTTCGAAGAAATAAGTACTGGTACAAAAAATAGATTTACTGAGGAATATAGTGCTGATACGTTAAGTATACTGGAGAACTTAGCTAAAAATGAAAAGGTAATAATAACAAGTTTCTATGACAAAAGTACATCGATTGCTCTTGAATATAACTCTATATTACTTAATAGTCCTGATTTTGAAAAGAATTTGTTTGCACTTGTACATGACATAAATGAAGATCTATTTGTTACAACATACAAAGAGCTACTAATAGAGATGTTTAATGATGGTGACCAGGGAGTTCTAGTATTTGAACAATATATTGAAAAAATGAAAAATAAAGAAATCATTGAAGTGTATGAGGAAATTAATGAGACTGAATTATTTTCAATCCAGACAATGAAGGATAAGGATAATGTAAGCTATTCTATAGCTTATGTCCAAAAAAAATACTAAAAATATAAAACTTAATATTTTTAAAAGGAGATGAAGATTATGTACAATAAAATGATAAAAATAATTGCACTTTCCATTGTATTTACTTTAATAATTGGCCTAAGCCCGATGTCTTTTGCAGCGACAGGGGATCGTACAGTAAACCTCAATGTATCTAAAAAGTTAGATCGCACAAAGATACTTCTAGATGAAGAATTTGAAATCAAATATCAAATTACTCCCGAGGAAATAGCGGGAGAAACACCACCTCCTAAAGAAATATTTATTGTTATGGATACATCTGGTAGTATGGACTTTAATCTTGCAGGTAAAACTGCAGGACGTTGGGAACAAAATAGAATGACCATAGCAAGCCAAGCAGCCAATAAATTCCTGGATAATTTGAAAGGTAAAAGTGGGGTAAAGGTTGGGCTTGTATCTTATGAAAATCTCGGTCACGTTAAAAAAGAGTTGACAACAGATATTGAATCTGTAAAAAGAGAAGTAAATAAGCTTAATCCACTAGGAGGGACAAATATTGGAGATGGATTAAGACAGGCATATTACAGACTAATAAATGCAGATATCTCTGCTGATAAGTACATTATTCTTTTGACAGATGGAGAACCCACATATCATAGCGTATATTACAGAAATTGGTATTGGAGTACATACAGAGAATTCTATTATGATGAGGGAACTGCACCTGATTATTATGGTGGTGGCAGTGTTATAACAGATAATGATAAAAATTATTGTTATGCAATTGCAGAAAATTTTATTAAATCCAGTAGTATACAATCATACATGATTGCATTTACAAAAAGCTCAAATGGAGATGTTCTAAAAGAGGTAGCTCGAAAGGCTGGCGGGGAATATGAAAAAGCAGAAGATGCAGATGCTCTTCAAAAGGTATATGATAAAATATATCAACAAATAGCAGTTGATTTCACGGTTGGTGTTAAGTTTGAAGAGAGCCTACCAGAAGGTCTAACAGTTGTCTCTGCTCCTGAAGGTTTTAATATTGATGGACAAAATGTAACAGGTGATATTGATATCGATTATACATTTAATTCTAGTTCTAACCGCTATAAAGCCGAAAAAATAGAATTTACAATAAAAGTAAAGGGGAGTAGAGCTGGTAACTATTCACTAAACTCATCAAAGCTATCATATAAAGATCTTGATGATACCAATAAGAGTTTGAGCTTTGGAAACAGAAATATTGAAGTTGTAGCACTTCGAGCTGATATAAATACCGAAAGAAGCTTAAGCAAGCAAGAGATGCTCATTGATGAACATTTTAATGTTAACTATAAAATATTACCTAAAGAATTTGTTATTGCTGACGGACTTGAACCACCTGCTGAACTTGTAGTTAAAAATGTTAATTTCTCGGAGCAATTCCCAGAAGGTTTAACTGTGGTATCTGCTGGTGGCTTAAATAAATCAGGCCGTTATGTAAGTGGTAATCTTGGAGATATAGTTTACAGATATAATGCGAGCGACGGTAAGTATAAAACATCGCCAATTGAATTCTCAATAACTTTAAAAGGTAAAGAGGGCGAATACGCACTTGGTAGAGGTGCCGATCAATCCAAAATTACATATTCTGACTTGGATAAGGAAACTAAAGAAAAGAACTTTGCCAAACTCAATCCAAGTGTAGTAAAATACGGAATGCCAAAGCTTGAAGTTACAGAAATAAAAAGAAGGGGTGAGGTTGTAGATATAACGCTCAAAGCTACTCTGCCTGCCCACACCAAAAATGGGACAATTATGAAACCTACAATAGAAACTGATGTAAATGGTAATATTGATGTTAAGAAAGAAAATGGTGGAGTTATTGCAACAATAGATGGGAAAAACGAAGTTTGTACAAAGCTGTACACATATACTGGATTATCGATATATGAAACC
>DUNZ01000233.1 GCA_012839085.1 Clostridiales bacterium | reverse complement strand
GTAATATTTAA
Source organism: Clostridiales bacterium (assembly GCA_012839085.1). Taxonomy (GTDB): domain Bacteria; phylum Bacillota; class Clostridia; order Lachnospirales; family Lachnospiraceae; genus Mobilitalea. The sequence goes on along the minus strand of DUNZ01000233.1, from coordinate 8,968 downwards.
ACTTTTGAATGAAAAACTTGTAATGGACTTGTGGCAATAGCGTAGATACAAAAGTTTAATTTCCTATGCAGCAGCTTCATGTGCTCCGTGAGGTGTCATATCATTAATAGAACCATAGAACCATGAATCCTTTTCAGTTATACCAAGATTCGATAAATTCCAATATTGCCTTGCAAGCAAATTGAAACCATAGGTCTTATTATGATTGACCTCTTCCTTATCTTTCTTTAACTAGGATATTGTTTTGTTTTGATATAATCTAAGATATTAAAATCCGTATTCTTATTTGCTGTAAATAAGGTTCCAACTTCCTTACCCTTTATGATATCATCAATGTGATGAACATCGTTTCCATTGGCAATTACCATATCGGCACCAGAAGCTGTGGCAATTTTTGCTGCAGATATTTTTGTAACCATACCACCAGTACCTAGATGATTGGTAGAGGACTTAGCCATAGCATTTAATTTATCATTGATCTCTGGAACAAAGGTAATTAACTTTGCGTCCTTATTTTGGTGAGGATCATCGGTATACAAACCATCTATATCGGATAATAAAATCAGAAGGTCTCCGCCCACCAAGGCTGTAACGATGGCACTGAGGGTATCATTATCGCCAAACTCCAATTCATCGGTAGAAACCGTATCATTTTCATTAACAATTGGAATTACACCCATTTGGAATAATTCATGAAAAGTATTCTGAGCATTCATACGACTGATTTCATTAATCATGGTGTATTTGGTCATAAGTATTTGTGCAGCAATCTGACTATATTCTGCAAATAGTTTTTGATATAACATCATTAGTCTTGCTTGGCCAACTGCGGCACAGGCTTGCTTCACTGAGCGCTCTGTTGGTCTTTCTTTTAATCCCAAAGCTTTTCTTCCTACAGCAATAGCTCCGGAAGTTACCAGTACTACATCTTTGCCTTGACCCCTAAGATCCGTTAGAATTCTTACCAGAATCTCCATTTTCCCTAGATTTAAACAATTGGTATTGGGATTGGTCAGGGATGCAGATCCAATTTTTACAACAATTCTTTTCTTATCTTTTAAAAGTTCTCTATAATTCATTGTGTTTCTATCCTCCACCTAAGTTATCATATCTTTTTCTTTGGTTTTATATCATCTTACGTTATATATCATCTTATTAATTTCTTTATTCTTTGTTCTTTGCTTGAAAGCGGTTTGCGATGGCTTCAAAAATTCTAATTCCATCTATGGCAGCAGATGTAATACCCCCGGCATAGCCAGCTCCTTCTCCACAGGGATAGATTCCTCGGATATTACTTTCATATTGTTCGTTTCTATGAATTCGCACTGGAGATGAGGTTCTGCTTTCCACCCCTGCCAGTATAGCCTCTTCATCTGCAAAGCCATTTATTTTTTTATCAAAAGCTTCAATTCCTTCGATCACTGCTTCAAGCACTGGCTTGGGAAGACAGTGATGAAGATTTGCTAAGCGATATTGACCTTTAATGATTGGCTTAATACTACCCAGTGTAACACTTTCTTTATTTCTTAACAAGTCACCATAGAGCTGGATTGGGATAGAACCTTTTCCAGTTTCATAAGCGAGTTTTTCCCATTTTCTCTGAAAAGCGATTCCCCCTAAGGGATCACTACTGCCAAAATCCTCAGGTTTTACAGTTACAACGATGGCACTATTGGCATTCTCTTCATCTCTAGCGTGATTACTCATCCCATTCACTACCAAGTGTCCTTTTTCTGAAGAAGCATTTACTACAAAGCCACCGGGACACATACAGAAGGAATAAACACCTCGGCCGGTTTTCGTCTGATGGGTGAGCTTATAATCAGCTGGAGGTAGGTGGATATATTGATCGCCATATTGGGTTTTGCTAATCTGATCTTGTCGATGCTGTATTCTTAGGCCGATAGCAAAAGGCTTTGGTGATAAGGATAAGCCTCTGTTTAAGAACATGGCAAAGGTATCTCTAGCACTATGACCGATGGCTGCTATTAATATTTTACAGGGAATAATTTCATTATGATTTACTTCAATGGCCTGCAAGCCACCATTTTCAATCATTAAATCCGTTAGTTTTGTATGAAATCTTATTTCTCCACCCAAGCGGATAATTTCTTTTCGCATATTGACGACAACAGAACGGAGTTGATCCGTACCAATATGAGGTTTATTGAGATATAAAATTTCCGAAGGAGCTCCGTATTCCACAAAGGTTTCTAAGACCAAACGAAAACGATTTGATACATCCTTTACCATACTATTGAGTTTCCCATCGGAAAATGTTCCGGCACCCCCCTCACCAAATGGAACATTGTTTTCCGGATTTAATTCGTTACTCTTCCAAAAATGCTCCACAGATTCTACTCGTTCTGGAATACTTGCCCCCCGTTCCATTAGGATAGGCTGATATCCATGCCTTGCTAAAAGTAGGGCACAGAACAAGCCCGCTGGACCCATTCCCACTATGATTGGCCGTTCATCTAACTTACTGGTTCCAGAGGGGATAAAAGAATAATGGCTTGGCTCAATGATAGACACATTGGGATTTTTACTGTGTTTACGAATCTCTTCCTCATTTTCTTTTATATTATTCTTCCCCGAAACCTTAAGATCGATGGTATATATAAATTTGATATCTTCTTTCTTTCTAGCATCGATGGATTTTTTAATTATTCGATATTCCTCAATCCGGTCAGGAGAAATCTTCAATGCTTTCCCTATGGCTTTTCTAAGCTCTTGCTCCGTATGTTTGATTGGAAGTTTTATTTGAGTAATTCTTAGCATCTTAATCTTTCCTTATCTATTATTTACAGATCATTAATCTAAGTTCTGTTAAAAAAGTTATATATAAAAAACTAAAAAAAGGTTCTCAATGAACAGTTCTATATAATAAGTTCCATATTAAAAAGTTTTAAATGAATAGGTTCTAAATGAAAAGTTCTATTAATTAAGTTCCATTTAATGAGTTCCATTTTATCATCTTAGATTTCTTTTTTATATTTATTTAGGGTAAGGCAGCAGGGATTACAGTTTATATTTATGGTTTCGCAGCAGAGATTCCAGCCAGATAACCGGAACTCCATGCCCACTGCAGATTATATCCTCCGCAAGTTCCATCCACATCAACCAGTTCACCACAAAGATATAAATTCTTTGATAATTTAGATTCCATGGTTTTTTCATTGATTTCTTTGGTTGATACACCACCAGCACTAACCTGGGCATTATCAAAGGGATTGGTGGCTTTAATATTCACCTGGAAGGATTTTATTTTATTGGCTAGAAGTTTGATTTCTTTTATACTAATCTCTTTCCCTGGTTTTATGGGATCTAAACTAGCTTCCTTGATAAGCACATAAGCCAGTTTATTGTTCAGTAAACCAATCAACAATTCTTCCATGGTTTTATTCTTATTTTGATTCCAGCGGTTTTGAAGCATAGATAGGATTTCTTCATAACTGGCTTTGGTAAGTAAATCCAGTTTTAAATAGACCTTTTGTCCTTGATCCAGGGCTTTTGCAACAAAACGGCTTAATTGCATAATGGGGATACCGGAGATACCATAGTCTGTAAAAATAATCTCTCCTTCTTCCCTATCAAGAAGTTTATGGTTCCCATATGCTTCTACTTTTGCCATGGTACGTACTCCGGAAGCTGTTTTACAGAACTTGTCTGGGGATCGTAAGGAAACCAGGGCGGGCAAGGGTTTTAAAATGGTATGACCTAAACTTTTTGCCAAGTTATAGCCGCTTCCATCAGAGCCTAATTTAGGAGAGGCACAACCACCGGTTGCAAGAATTAATTTTTTGCCGTAATATTTCTTTTCTTTCCCATTTTCCTTATCTAGGGTAATTAGGGTATAGTGAGGCTTTATTATTTTCATAACAGTTTCCTCAAATATAAAGTGAACACCAAGTCTCTTACATTCTAATAATAATACTTGTACGACACTGGCTGCTTGTTCCGAGTTTGGATAAAGATATCCATTCCTCTCCTTGGGATAGATACCAAGTTCTTCAAAAAACTCAATGGTTCGATCGACATTAAAACAAGACAGCACCTTCATGGCAAAAGCGCTGTCATCGGATCGGTAGCAGTCAGGAGCTTGATACAGATTTGTAAAATTACACTTTCCATTTCCTGTTGCTAAAATTTTCTTTCCCGCTTTGTCTTTTTGATCAATTACCAGTACTTTTTTTCCCAGTCTTCCAGCAGCTATGGCTGACATAAGACCAGACGCACCAGCACCTACAACGATAATATCATAATCCAATGAAAAAGCCTCCTAGGTCTGCAATCATATTTGTTCTATTATATTTTAACAGAGGCATATTTTCAAGGGATACATTGAAATAATTATCTTAAGATAGGAATTACTATAACAAAAAGGAACTTACCTAGTTAAGATCAGTTCCTCTTGTTCTTCTTCCATATTACATTGTTTTTTCATAAGTACTAGTAAAACTATAGTACTAGTAAAGTTATAGTACTAGAAAAATCATAAATACTAGTAAAAATTGAAAATTAAAAATTTAAAAAGCTAGATTAAAATTGATACATAGAAAAGCGAAAATATCAAAGTAAAATCATCAAAGCGAAATCACTCATGTAAGTTATCATAGTGAATCATTACTTTGAATCAGAAAATGAATGAAGCATATGAAACCTTAGCTAGTAAAACTTTCTAAAAGCCCATACAACTCATCCTTGCTATTGATATAAATTCCCTTGCTTAGGGCGATTCGATCCTTTTCCGATAGTTTTGCAGCTTCGATTCCTGTGTAATCAAAGACGCTCTTTAGGTCACTATTATAAACCACAACATATCCGTCCTTTACAACCACATAAAAACGGAAGGGAACGGTATCCTCATTGTAGGTTTTCCTCATGGTAACTTCGTCTTCTGAAAATCTGACTAGTTCATAGGAAATCAGTCCCTTATTATGCTCGGATAAGGTCATATCTTGCATATAACTTTCTAGATAGTCTAAGACTTCTTCCCTGGTAAGTCCCACTAGGTATCCCGGTGGATTTGACTCTTGAATGTCTGTTGTATTGGTCTTCATGTCACAGATTTCTATAATATATCGAGTCGAGGGAAGGATAATCTCAGAAGCCTGTCTATCCACAGCCAGGGTATTGTCCTCTCCTGCTTCTGGGGAGGGGGATGGTTCTGGATAATTCAAAAGTCTAGCGAATTCTTGGCTTCTTTCTATCGCATTTCGATTAAATTCTTTTAAAGCATGCAGGTAACTTAAGTAATAGCATGCTGTAAACATTACTGCAAGACACATTAAACTAATGAGATATATACATGCCTTTTTCAGTTTCATTAGAAACCACTCCTTTGGCATATAGTATTCTCATTAATTTACTTTTTTATACAATTAAAGCAAATGTATCCTCTTAAAAATTTTAATTAAAAGGTATCCTTTTGGTAGGGAGCTGATTTCACTCTCGTCAATACCCTTCATAAAGATTAGTAAAATGAAATAAATCACTACTGCGAAAACAATGGAGACCATTACGGCAATCGCATTGATTCCAGTTACAATCATCATACCCTGATAGATTAAATAAGCAGCTATGCCCATTAATCCTGCACTAATGGTAGGAATGATAAAGGTTTTTAATAGTTCCTGCTTATAATTTAAGTATTTTTCAATGGATAGCCAATTCAAAATACTGACCATTAATGGGAAGGTAACATTACCAATCACCAAGGCATAGGAATTAAGGGGTGTGAACTTTAGTAATACGTAAACTAATATAATATGAACTCCTAAGGATATTGCTGAATTGATTACCGGTGTATTCAATCGATTAATACCCTGCAGAATGGAGGACTGTACCGTTGATAAGGCATAAAATACTATGGCAATGGAGCCAAGGTAAAAGAAATTAGCCGAAAGCTGATAACGGTCATTAAATAATAATTGTAAAATGGGTGAAGCTAGTACAGCCATACCCACTGCGGACGGAATAGCAATAATCATATTAAATTTGATTGAGGAATGGATTTTGGATCGGATAGAATCCTCCATGCCCCGAACATTGGCTGCTGCGATACTGGTTACCATGGCAGCACCAATGGCAGAAGCAATTGCCACAGGAACATTGGTTAATAAGCGGTATTTATTACTGTAAATACCCAGTAGGGTTCCATAATACTCCTCGGTATAGATCTCACCCTTTACAGCATTGGGTAAAACCGACAATTCAAAAGCGGTTACCTCCTTTGTTGACATAAGATAACCAAATAAATTGTTATCAATGACACCGCTGACATGATAAACGGTTTGGCTTAAGATAATGGGTGCAATGGTTAAAATTAAAAGTTTAAATATATCTTTATAGGATTCTCGATGGGTTGACATATCGTTTTTCAGTTGTTTATGTAAAATAGGTCGATAGATAAAGAAAACAAACATTAGAAAACATAAGCCAACCATGGCTCCGATCAAGGTACCCAGGGTACCTCCAGCCGCACCATAGGAAGCGACATTTTCGGAAGCAGAGAAGTTTTTCACCAAAATGTAAGATGCTACAACACTGACAAGGGCATTTACGATTTGTTCAATTACCTGAGAAATTGCCGTTGGTATCATGGTATTCTTACCTTGGAAATATCCCCTTAGAACACCCATAATGGAAAATATAAAAATGGTAGGAGCTAATATTTTAAGGGGTAGAATGGCATTTTGGTATTTCCCTGCAAAAAAACTTGCTCCAAAAAAGATTATGGATGATGCTATTAGTCCGATTACAAGGGCAAAACCCATAGCACATAGGAAGACTCGATAAGCATCTTTATGCTCCTTATTAATTCCCCTAGTGGCAACCAATTTTGATACGGCTACCGGGAGACTATAGGATGAAAGCACTAAGGCGATGTTGTAAACATCAAATGCTACAGCATAATAGCCAGCGCCTTCATTCCCGATAATACGGTTCATAGGAATTCTATAAAATAAACCGATGAGCCGGACAATCAGGGAAGCGGCCGCTAGGATACTCCCCTGTACTAAAAAATGATTACTTTTTTTTGATGACATATCCTTCTCCTTTTAATCCTTTGTTACTCATTTGTAAAAACGTCTATTCCAGGATGACATCTTTGGGTCTTCGATCAGGGAATATAGCGATATAGGTTTTTCCCGGATTTATGGTAAGTTCATTCCCAGCTTCATCATAAAAACGCATCCATTTTTTTGTTTCATTTTTCTTCCAAGTGACTGGAACCATCTTACCATTGGTTATATAGTAAGCAGAACCACTGGCATTTTCCCAATCAATGGTTTGATAATCATTCTTGTCGATATCATACTCATTTACAAATTGAACTAAAATATTCTTAAAGGTAAGCTGTTCTCCAGTTACCGAATCCTTATGAGGACCACCAAATTGGTAACGATAGTATAGCTTATCTTCTGCATTATATTCAAGGTATGGTGTAGTATAATTGGAAAAATCAATGGTAATTTTATTGACAACCGTACTGCTATCTAGATCAGTGTCCTCTTTATAGAAGTTAAAATGAGGTTCAAAATCTTTACGGTGTTCGGTTGAATATTTTTTTTGCTTAATGCCTTTTTGTATTCGATCCAAACTGGTAAATGCATTATGGGGTGCCTTTAAGGATTTATCTCGATAGAAAACAACCGTTCCAATTCCCGTTTCTCCATCTAAGTTATCCATATCCAATTTTGATAATTTGGATTTTGCGTATTTCGTTTTTCCATAATGAACATAGATGGCATCATATTCATCAGCAATACTAACAAAATAATGGCGAGAACTACGTATGGAGCCAATCTTATCACCGGTAAAGTTTTCACCAATTCCTAATAATCTAGTAATTCCACCCTCTGTAATGGCTTCATATAGAATATCAGCCTGTCCAATTCCCCATTGATTTTTAACTGTTTTAAAATTATTAAATTGAATTGCTAAGGGACGCTTGCTTCCTATCTCAAGGGGTACCCATTGACCGGTCAGATTACTTCTCATTTCACCTTCACGGTTCTCATCCTCCGGTATCTCAGTTGGGGTAACCTCTGGTTTTTTTGTGGGAGTTGGGGAAGGTGTCCGATCATCGGAATCTTCTGTAATTGTTTCATTATCCTCCTGATCTTTATCCTTGTCTTTATTTTTACAAGCGATAAGTAAAAAAATCGATAAAATTATAATTAAATAATAGGAAATTCGTTTCATGCTTTTCCATACCTCTTCAAGTTTTGTTTTATTAACATTTTTCTTCCAAGACCTAGGCGTGTCCAAGATATCGTTGTATTCATATCCCAAGAATCAGAACAGTTGATTCCCTCTACATTAGTGTATCAAGATATCGGTGTATCCATATCCCAAGAATCAGAACAGTCGATTCCCTCTACATTAATGTATCAAAAGTCTGTCCATAGTCCTAAGTGTGATGACGGATCATATATTTAATGAAATTATTATTTAATAATATTATCTTAAAATATTAAGGTTATTTAAAACCTTTCTTTGCTTGTCCTCCATCAAAGTACGCTCTTCTTCTATCATATGATCGTAGCCAAACAAATGAAACATGCTATGGGCGACTAAAAATGCAATTTCCCTTTCTAGGGAATGCCCATATTCTTGAGCCTGAGATATGGCTTTTTCTACAGAAATAACAATATCTCCCAAGAACAGTTCTCCCGTGTCTGGATTAAAATAGGCTTCCGTAGATTCTTCCAAATTTGAAAAATTTCCAGGACATTCATAATCGATATTGGGAAAGGATAATACATCCGTGGGGGAATCAATATCTCGATATTCCCGATTGATTTGATGGATTTCCTCATTATTGGTCAGCAGAATATTCACTTCTGCTTCATAAGGACATTCTTCAAAATCAAGACATTCCTCTACTACTTTTTGGATGATTTCCTGATAATTAAACTCTAAACTTTCTTCTGATTCATTTTCTATATGAATTGTCATT
>DUNZ01000232.1 GCA_012839085.1 Clostridiales bacterium | reverse complement strand
CTTTTGGAGTAAAAAATTCTTGTTTTAAAACACCGGATGGATACGATGCCCTAGGCCAATATACAACAGCTTACGATATGGGATTAATCAGTTTAGAAGCATTAAAAAATGATACCATAATGGAGATTTGTAAAAAAGGCAGATCTAGAAATGTATTTGTTAGTGGGGAAGATATAACCTGGTATAATACAAATCGCTTAATCAAGAAAAATGATCATTGGTATTATTCCTATGCCACAGGATTAAAAACTGGAACCAGTACCATGGCTGGAGGGTGTTTAGTCGCAGCGGCAAAGAAGGATAATAAGGAAGTTATGTGCGTTATCTTAAAATCAACGGCTTCAGGTAGATACGAAGATGCAATTAAATTATTAAAATATGGTTTAAACTAATATAGTATGGTAAAATCGTATTATACTTCTCGTTTTGTAGACTATGAGAATTGAGGGGGGAAATAATGAATCAATTTGAACAAAACCAATACTATAATTTCGAATTTCAAATGGAGCAAAATCGTAAGCGGCAGAAAAAAATCTTATCCGATACTGGTTTGTCTTTGTTTATCATGGCAGTAGCTATTTTGGTATCTCAAGTAATATTTCAAATTATCATAAAATTAATAGACCCAGAGATTTTTAATAAAGATTGGTATGGATGGGGCATGACAGCTCTTTGTGTTGTAGGAGTGGGTCTACCAGTATTTTATGCAGCTATTGGCAGAGTACCGAAGTCGGAATCAAGAGAAGTAAATAGTATCAGTGTAATACAATTTATCGGTATTTTCTTTGTATGTACAGGGTCTATGTACCTTGCAAATTTTATTGGTATATTACTCAGTATTCCATTTATCTTCTTGCGAGGAGGCGAGTTAATTAATCCAGTAGCAGATGCAGTGTTAGGTAGTAATTTTATTATTACTTTCATTTATGGCTCTTTCGTAGCGCCATTTGTTGAAGAAATTATATTCCGAAAACTCTTACTGGATCGACTACGCAGATTTGGTGATTTAGCAGCAATATTACTTAGTGGTATTGCCTTTGGGCTTTTTCATATGAATCTACTGCAATTTCTTTATGCATCGGTACTAGGTTTTATTTTTGCATATGTTACTTTAAAGACAAATACGATTCGTTATTCCATTATTCTTCATGTTTTAATTAATATGATCGGGACTGTAGTGGCTCCTCTATTACTAAAATCCGGTGACAATTTTATTTATATATTGCCGATGATTTTATGGATTATGACATCGATCACCATTGGGAGCTTGGTTTTTGCATTGAACATAGGGAAAGTGAAATTTAATAAGGGGACGGAAATGGTAACTCAAAAATCCATTTATTTCACAAATCTTGGTACCCTATTATTTGCAGTCTTATGTCTTGCTATGATTTTTATAACATTATTGTTTGGGTAGGATGCTTATAGGTTTGGATGAATTTGGGTTTCGAAGGATTAAGAAAGCTGTTATTAATCTATATAATAAGTATTGAAAGGAGAACTGAGTATGAATAATTTTACGTTTTATAGTCCTACTTATTTTGTATTTGGGAAAAGGACGGAAAATGAAGCTGGTCATTATGTAAAGCGTTTTGGTGGAACTAAGGTTTTAATCCACTATGGAGGAGGTAGTGTCCTTCGTTCCGGACTTCTAGATAGAGTGAAAGCATCTTTGGATAAGGAAGGTGTTCCATATGTGGAGCTAGGTGGGGTAAAACCCAATCCTAGAAGTGGTTTGGTTTATCAAGGGATAGACCTGTGTAGAAAAGAAAATGTGGATTTTGTACTGGCCGTTGGTGGAGGAAGTGTTATTGATTCAGCAAAAGCAATTGCTGCCGGCGTTAAGTATGAGGGTGATTTCTGGGATTTCTTTGAAGGAAAACCGATTGAGGCGGCATTAAAAGTAGGAACCATATTGACAATCGCTGCTGCTGGAAGTGAAGGTTCTGGTGATAGTGTAATTACAAAGGAAGAAGGTATGTACAAGAGGGGTGCTGGCAGTGAACATCTGCGTCCTGTATTCTCTATTCTTAATCCTGAATTAACCCAGACCCTTCCTGCGTTTCAGACTGCCTGTGGTGCCGCTGATATCATGGCTCACGTCTTTGAACGATATTTTACAAATACCAAAGAAGTAGAGATAACAGATCGCCTTTGTGAAGCAGTGCTACTTACTATGGTAAAGGAGGTTCCTAGGGTAATTGAAGATCCTAATAATTATGATGCCAGAGCCAATATAATGTGGGCTGGAATGGTAGCTCATAACAATTTAGTGGGTGTTGGTAGAGAACAAGACTGGTCAAGTCATAGTATTGAACATGAACTATCTGCTCTTTATGATGTAGCCCATGGTGCTGGTCTTGCGGTAATCTTCCCGGCCTGGATGACTTATGTCATGCATCAAAATGTTAACCGTTTTGCCCAAATTGCTGTTCGAGTATGGGGATGCCAGATGAATTTTGAAAATCCGGAGGAAACTGCCAAGGAAGGAATCAAGCGATTAAAGAATTTCTTTAAATCCATAGGACTTCCCACTAATTTTGAGGAATTGGGTGCAAAAGAAGAGGATATACCAAAGATGGTTGAAAAAATGCAACTTGGTGAAAATGGAAGCTGTGGTCAATTTGTGAAACTAAAGGCGAAGGATGTGGAAGCGATTTATCGCTTAGCTTTATAAAATGATAGGCTGTTGCTGCAAGAACTCTTAATTTAGAGCGGGCAACAGCCTATTTATTTTGCCTAAATTCTTAGAAGGTTTTGCTTTATCAATCAACGTTACAATATACGAACCCATCTACCTTAGGGTGCTTGATTGACATATCGTATCTTTTTGGGTAGGGAAAGTTTATAGAAATTTCTATCATATAGCATACGGTTTAATAGTTGGATAAAGGTATGGTTGGTATCATTTCGATAAACAATTTCCATAGTAAGGGTTGGATGATCTGTAATGATACAATCAACTCCAATGGATTTCATCCGTTCAATTTCCGTTTCGGAATTTACAGTCCATGCATGCACTTCTTTTCCTAGTTTATGAATTCCTTCTACAATCTGTTTGTTCAAATAGATGGAACGTACACTTAAAAAATCGAAATCATCCTTATCATAAAAATTACCATAGAAAGCGGTAATTACCAAACCGGTCTTAATATCCTGATCCAATTGTTTTATCTTCCTTAGGGTTTCATAGTTCATGGAAGAAATGATACACTGATTTTTAAGTTCATACTGATGAATTAAGGCAACTAAATTTTCCTCTAAGTTTTTTTCATAGCCGTGGATTTTGATTTCAAGATTCATCTTGATTCTTCCTTTGCAAAGCTGGATTGCTTCCTCCAAAGTAGGGATTGGAGTATTTGTAAATTCTAAGCCAAACCAGGAGCCAGCATCCAGATGACGGATTTCATCTAAGTTGACTTCCCAGGTTCTTTTATTAATCCCTGTGGTACGTTTTAAATTAAAATCATGCATTAAAATCAATGTACCATCCTTAGTCTGTTGAATATCAATTTCGACATAGTCGGATCGAGCGATGATGGCATTTTCTAAGGCAGGGAGGGTATTTTCCGGGGCAACATGGGAGTTCCCTCTGTGAGCGGTAATTGTGATACCCGATAAGGCCTCGTTTATGTATAGGGCATCATTTTTTACTGTGATATAAAAATTAGAGACACCAGTGACAAGAACAAAAAGAATGCAGGCCATGACAATACCCCTATGTTTCTTGTGGATGCTTGAAATCTTAGGGTGAGTTCTTACTTGGTCTTCAATAAGTAAATCCTTAAAGTCTTCTTCTTGATAGATATGGAAAAGGGAAGAAATTATATTTATATTAGTAGTAAATGCTATAATACTAAAGATTAAAATCATTAAAACATTCATTTTGGTATAAGTGGATAGAAATACAGAAATGACAAGAGATTTTTCTGTAAATGCATAAACCAGTAAAGCCATCATTAGTAGAACAAAATAATAGATTAGAAAAAACATTATATTAAGACCAAGATTATAAATGATTAGGATACGGAGGGTTTTCCATCCTCGTTTTTTTAACATACGCTTAGATAGCTCTAGGCTATCAAAAAAGCTATGTTGTTCATGGATGCAAAAATATATGGTAAAGATTCCACGGAATGCAATCATACCTGCTAGGAGAAGGAATAGTATAATTAGACCTTTGATAAAAATGATGTCTTCTGCTCCAGTAGAGGGTGAATTGTTTTGACAAAAGATTGTAATACCAATCAAAAGAGGTATGTTTGTGAAAATATACATTAGAAGGATAAATAGGGGGAGCATAAAATTTCGCTTTGTGAGACTATTTATGGTTTTCAATAATCCAATGAATAGTAATCTGTGAAGAGCTAATTTTTTATTAACATTTCTACAATAGTGGAGCATGGTAATGGTCTTATAAAGTAGAAATAGGGGCATAGTAATCAAAAAGATAGCAATCAAAATGATGGCCATTGGTGAAGAAAGAAATAGGAGCAGATTCTCTTCTGTAATATAGCTAATCCCATTAAAATGCATGGCCATTTTTATTCCCTGGTTGATCCATGGGAGAATTAGCAGAATAAAAAACACCTTAAAAAACACATCGATTTGGATTAATGTTTTGTTAGAGGCGATCATGTATTTATGGTATAGTACTTTACATTTGTTCATATCCATGCTCCTAATGTTTATATATTATCTAATATGCGAAAAAAATGTGGATAACACAGAAAGATATGATAATTTTTTAAATATATTTTGGATTAAACTTAATTCTTGCTCTAAAAAAATGGATAAGGAGATACAGAATGAATATGAGGGATTGCTATGGGGATGAATTTGATGTAAGGGGTTTTCTTGATTTTTGTAGGTCATATGTTACAATTAGTGTATTCGTTTTATTTTTATAGGAGGGTGCGAAAGATGACAAAGTTATTAATTCGGTTGTTTATAAAAAATAGTGATAAGATAGAAGATCAATCTGTACGTACCTCCTATGGAATACTTTCCAGTATTGTTGGTATTATCTGCAACCTGATTCTTTGTGCTATAAAAATCACCATAGGTTTACTCATGAACAGTATCTCTGTTATGGCGGATGCTTTTAATAATCTATCCGATGCAGCTTCTTCCGTCCTGAGTTTTATCGGTGCAAAATTAGCTGGTCGTCCGGCGGATAAGGAGCATCCCTTTGGCCATGGGAGAATTGAATATATAACAGCCTTGGCGGTATCCTTTTTAATATTTCAGTTTGGCTTTACCTTATTAAAAGATTCCGTTTTAAAGATTTTTAATCCAGATCAATTGGTGGTTAGTCCAGTGTTAATCTTGATTCTTAGCTTATCTGTCTTGGTTAAGGTCTGGCTGATGTTATTTAACAGGAAGTTGGGAAAGCTTATCAATTCTTCCATGATGAAGGCTACGGCAGCAGATTCCTTAGGAGATATCTTGGTGACTACAGTAACCATTGTTTCCGCTATTATTGCAGGAGTTACTGGCTGGCAAATTGATGCTTACATGGGAGTTTTGGTTTCCGTATTCGTAATTTTTGCTGGATATAGTATTGCCAAAGAGACTCTAGAGCCCTTACTTGGGCAGGCGGTAGATCGAGAGATGTATTGTAAAATCACAGAAATGGTAGAGGGTTATGAAGGGATTGTAGGTACCCATGACCTAATCATCCATAGTTACGGGCCTTCCCACAAGATGGCTACTATTCATGCAGAGGTACCGAACGATATTGATTTTGAAACCGCCCATGAAACCATTGACCAGATCGAGCGAGATGTTCTAGAAAAAATGGATATCTTCTTGGTTATCCATATGGATCCCATCGAAGTCAATGATAAGAAAGTATTGGAGAAAAAGGAGATGATAGAGGGGATTATCGCTTCTTTGGATTCAAAAGCCTCCATTCATGATTTTCGTGTAGTAAATGGAGAGTTTCAGATCAATCTTATCTTTGATTTAGTAATTCCGTTTTCCTATACCAAGGAAGAAGAACAAAAGCTTCTGTCAAAAATCATAGAAGAAGTGCGAAAAAGAGATCCCAGATATCAATGTATAATTACCTTGGAAAATAGTTATATAGCAGAAGAATAGATAAGGTTATTGATAGGGGGATTGAAAGATAAAGATAAGTATATTTTCAAGATGCTAAATAAAACTTATTTAAATATTTAGTAATCACTAGTTTTAGTGATAAAGTGTGGTGTTAGTTATAACAGCAGACACGAAAAGTTTAGCATTTGCTTTATAGTACTTGAAAGAAAAACACTTATTGTATAAATGGACGCTTAAATGGATACTTAGATGATGGAGGAGTGGAAAATGATCATCGACTTTCATACGCATATTTATCCAGATCTGATTGCAGCCAGAACCATAAAACTTCTAGAGGAGTCCGGGAATATAAAAGCCTACACCTTAGGAAACTTGGCAGATTTAAAGAGATCAATGAAGGAAAATTGGATCGATATTTCTGTGGTACTACCAGTGGCTACGAAGCCATCTCAGTTTGAAACGATTAATAGCTTTGCAGCTCAGATAAACAATCGGGATGGGATTCTATCTTTTGGAGGGCTTCATCCGGATACGGAAAATTATAGAGAAGAGTTAGACAAGATTAAACAATTGGGTCTTCTAGGTATAAAACTGCATCCAGATTACCAAAAAACATATATAGACGATCCAAAGATGATACGGATTATTCAATATGCCACAGAGCTTGGATTAATGGTCACCATCCATGGAGGACTTGATATCGGATTGCCCAATCCGATCCACTGTACCCCGGAGAGGGCAGCAAATATGCTTGGGGAAATTCATAATCCGAAAGCTAAGATTATCCTTGCCCATATGGGAGGATATGCTCTGTGGGATGAGGTAGAGAAGCATATCATAGGGAAAAAGGTCTATCTGGATACCAGTTATAGTCTGGGCATGATGGAGGATGAGCAATTTGTTCGTATGGTTCAAAATCATGGGGCAGATCGTGTTCTCTTTGCCACAGATTCACCCTGGGCTGATCAAGGAGAAACTTTTAAGCACTTAAGGAAACTGGAATTTACAGAAGAAGAGTTTGCTTACATCCTATATAAAAATGCCTTAAAGTTACTGGGAATGGAAGAGACAAAAGAAACTGATTAAGGAAAGAAAAAGGGCAGCGCTGCCTAAAAAACCCAATAAAAAAGTTACAAGAAATATATAAAATCTGCTTGAAAAATTTTATACTATGAGTTATAATATCATTCGTGGCACGAAATAAAGCCATTAATTGCATAAGTATTGGGCTATCGCCAAACGGTAAGGCACTGGACTCTGACTCCAGCATTTCAAGGTTCGAATCCTTGTAGCCCAGTTGAACCCTTGATTTTCAAGGGTTTTTTGTTTTCTAATATTTGATTTTCATTACCAAAGGCACTAGATTAATACCATTGTTACAAGGTAGTCTAGTACCTTAAATTTAGCAAAATTAATATTGTGGAAAGTGTTTTATTATAGGAGATAGATTAATAGTAACGTTATAAGGAGCCTAGTACTTTGTTGCTAATTGACGAAATTGATAAAAAATGATGAAATTCTACAAGAAATAGAAACTGGCCAGTTTTATAATTTCATTTTATTCTCAACAGACACAAGAGCGATAAGTAAATTCTTGGTCATTTTCTATCCGCTATTATCCATTTTAATCTACTCTGTCTCTATGTTGAAAGACGAACGTTATGGGATCGAATCTTTTTTACTGGTAAGGATATCATAGAAGCAATATATAATTGGGAAATTAATGGCTATATGATTTATAACATTTTTTACTTTTTTTATTCCTCTAATGCTGAATCATTTATTGTGTTACTTGACCTTTCCAGGCCATGGATTTGATAACCGTTGGGGGTTACCTAACTATGATATTAGGCTGAATTATAGCAGTAAGAATTTGGAATCCCCCTTGTTATGTTTTTGGAATGAGCGGTCAGCTTAAAACATTTCTTGATCATCTAGCCTATAGATGGATGGCACATAGACCATATCCTAAAATCTTCAATAAAGTTGGTTTGGTTGTTTCTACAGCTGCGGGTGCAGGTACAAAAAAGGTTACAAAGTCATTAAGTGATAATTTATTTTATTGGGGAGTACCAAAAATCTATTGTTATGGTAAGAGTGTTGCTGCTTCAAGTTGGGAGACTGTGAAACCAGAAAAGAAATTAAAGATTGAACAGGAAGTAAAAAAGATATCTAGTCAAATAGTAAAACAAGTCGGTAAGGTAAAACTAGTGCTAAAACCCAAATGAATGCTTTCGCTTATGCGGTTGAGTCAAAAAGCAAACGATTGGAATCCCAAAGATAAGGAATATTGGGCGGATAATGGATGGCTTGACAGCAATAGACCTTGGTAATTGATTAAATCTTATAAGGGACGAATTGTTAGATACTTATTTATCCCCCAAATTATCAATCATAATTTGGAAACAAAGACTACTTTATTTATATATTTTTTTGTGCTACTATATCATCTATGGCTAAAGCAGTTAATGCTTTAAGTTGTGAACTATAGATGAGAATGAAAGGATAATTACATATGCAACAAGTAACAGAACCTAAGGCTCTTACAGATTACATCTTAAACCTTAGCAAAAGTAAGGAAGCTAAATCTAATCTGAATTTAGTAGTACAAGGAATATTGGCGGGAGGTTATATAGCCATTGGAGCCATAGGATATTTTAAATTGGCTGCCACTATCGCAGATCCGGGCTTAGCCGCATTTTTAGCATCATTGGTATTCCCTCTAGGTATTATCGCAATACTGAAGTTGCAATCGGAGCTATTTACCAGCGGATGTCTGATAATGACTTCTTTCTATGCAGGTGAGACCAAGTTACATAAAATTTTTAAAATACTCATTAAAGTTATTCTAGCAAACTTGATCGGAGCTATCTTTATTGCCATTCTCACAAATGCATCCGGTGTTTTTGATGAACAAACTATGGGGTTGGTAATTGAAAAAGCATTCTTTAAGGTGCATATGCCCTTTGGCAAGCTGCTTGTAAGTGGAATCCTTTGTAACATTATAGTCTGTACTGCTATGTGTATGGCATATAGTAGCCGAGATGAAATTAGTAAGATTGTACTGTTATGGCTGGCGATCACTGTCTTTGCTTTATCCGGAACAGAGCACGTGGTGGCAAATATGTATTATTTATTCACAGCATATTTTGCTGGAGCAGAGATTTCTATATTAGAAATTCTTTATAATCTATCCGTATCAGCCATAGGGAACTTTATTGGAGGCGGAATTATTGTTGCTGGAGCTAATTATATAGTAACGAAAACTTCATAAAATCCTTATTTTTTCTTTTGTTACTAAGATGGTATTTATTAAGATGGTTTTTCTTTTGTTACTAAGATGGCATTTATATAGAAATAATATGAATATAGTCCACTTAGTTTAAGAAATTAGACTTAAAGTAAATGAAGTCCCTCCTTATAATGGATTGTGAACGAGATTTTTATCTTGATCATTACTCTATTATAAGGAGGGGTTTTTAATATTCAATGACCAGCGGGCGGTAACCGATTTTTGGTGAATGAGAAATGTTATTATCTTAGTTGTTGTGATGTGATATATACATAAGTAAATGCAAATGCTATAATAAACCTATACAGGAGGTTTACCAAAATGACCAAAGATATGAAATTTTATCTAAAATTATTTAGCTCAACCTTTTATCTAAGTGCATTTACTTTTGGCGGAGGATATGTGATTATTCCCTTAATGAAAAAGAAATTTGTCGATGAATATCAATGGATCGAAGAAAAAGAGATTCTAGATCTAACAGCAATCGCCCAGTCGACACCAGGGGCAATGGCGGTCAATGCTGCCATTTTGATTGGATATCGAATGGCAGGGATTTTAGGGGCTGTGATAACCATTCTTGGTACTATTTTACCGCCATTAATTATTTTAACTGTAATATCCTTGGCCTATTCGGCATTTATTGAAAATCAAATAGTAAAGCTTATTCTTAGGGGAATGCAAGCAGGTGTAGCTGCTGTGGTCATTGATGTATCCTTAACGATGATTCTTGGAGTCTTAAAAGGGAAGAAAATAATTCCAATTATGGTTATGGTAGGTGCCTTTGTTGCTACTTTTCTTTTGGACATCAATGTCGTGTATATTATCCTTGCTAGTGGGCTAATTGGTGCAATTTCGATTATTAAATTCAACAAAAAGAGTGGAGAGAAATCATGATTTACTTGGAACTGTTTTGGAGTTTTTTTCAGGTGGGTTTATTTAGCTTTGGCGGTGGTTATGCTGCTATGCCTTTGATTCAAAACCAAATTGTTGATAAGAATGGCTGGTTAACCATGAGTGAATTTGCAGATGTGATTACCATCTCTCAAATGACACCAGGACCCATTGGGATTAACTCAGCCACCTTTGTAGGAACTCGGATTGCGGGATTGCCTGGAGCCATAGTAGCAACCATGGGAAATATAACTCCATCTTGTATTATCGTATTAATCTTAGCATTTTTATACTATAAATATAGAGGACTATCAACGATACAGGGAATTTTGCAGGGCTTAAGACCGGCTGTTGTAGCCTTGATTGCTTCTGCGGGTTTGTCCTTAACCACAGTAGCCCTATGGTCAGAAGAAACCATCACATATAAGATGGCAGATATCGATCTTATTGCAGTGACAATCCTTGTCCTTTCTTTATTTATACTTAGAAAATGGAAGACCAATCCGATTTATGTAATGGCTGGTGCAGGGATTCTAGGCCTATGTTTCTATTCCTTTTTATAGTTTTAGTAGGTCTTGACCATCCGACAAAAGCCTGTTACATTATGATTATGGATAGATTTACAAAATTATTCCAGCTTATTTTTTAGTGTATCATTGTATGTAAAGATATACTTATTTATACAATTGTAAATGTATTGTTAAGTTTTTCAATTATCTTAGAGAAAATAATATATAGGAATAGAAGGAGGCGCAAATATGAATGATACTAGATTAAAATCGTTTAATTTAAAGGATATCAGAATAGATGATCCTTTTTGGAACAGGTATATTGCCCTAGTCAAAGATACCATTCTGCCTTATCAGTGGGATGCGATGAATGATAGGATTGAGGGTGCGGCAAAAAGTCATTGTATCGAAAACTTCCGCATCGCAGCAGGAGAAGCAGAAGGTGAATTTGGGGGCATGGTTTTCCAAGACACTGACGTTGCTAAATGGTTAGAGGCGGTGGGTTATACTTTAGCTGGCGAGCTTGACGAAGAATTAGAAAAGACGGCAGATGAAGTAATTGATTTGATTGGCCGGGCACAGGGTGAGGATGGATACTTAAATACTTACTTTACCATCAAGGATCCGGATCAAAGATGGAAAAATCTAAGGGAAGGTCATGAGCTTTATACCGCAGGACATTTTATCGAGGCAGCAGTAGCTTATTATGAAGCCACTGGTAAAGAGAAGTTATTAGATATAGTAAAACGTTTTGCAGATTTGATTTGTGAAACCTTTGGACCAGAGGAAGGGAAAATTCATGGGTACCCTGGACATCAGGAAGTGGAATTGGCACTTATTCGCTTATATTTTGTTACCAATGAAAAGAAATATCTAGATGCTGCAAAGTATTTTATCGATGCAAGAGGTCAGGGAGAAAATTATTTTCTGAAAGAATTAAAGCAACCGGACTATAAGGCGATTTTCCCAGAGTTAAATGAGTATGACACCAGCTATTCTCAGTCCCATCTACCGGTACGTCAACAAGAAACTGCAGAAGGCCATGCGGTTCGGGCAGTTTATATGTATTGTGCCATGGCTGACCTGGCCTATGAGTATAAAGATCAGGAACTTTTTGATGCGTGTAAGAAATTATGGGACAATATTGTAAAGAAAAGAATGTTTATCACTGGTAGTATAGGTTCTTCGGGATTTTTAGAGCGTTTTACAACAGATTATGATTTGCCCAATGATATTAATTATTCTGAAACCTGTGCAACAATTGGACTGGCTTTATTTGGACTTCGCATGGGTCAAATTACAAAAGACGCCTCGTATATCGATGTAGTTGAAAGAGCTTTATATAATACATTAATTTCTGGTATTGCCCAAGATGGAAAGAGCTTTTTCTACGTAAATCCTCTTGAAGTATGGCCAGATAACTGCTTAGAGAATACATCAAGGGCCCATGTAAAACCAATCCGACAAAAATGGTTTGGTGTTGCCTGTTGCCCTCCGAACATAGCAAGAACCTTAGCGTCCTTGGGACAATATATATATTCCTATGAAAAGGATACCATCTATGTCAATTTATTTGTATCCAATGATACAAAGGCTAAGTTAGAACATGGAGATGTTAAGCTATCCTTAAGTACTACTTATCCCAATGAGGGAAATGTAAGAATTACACTAGAGGGAGATAATTCTGAGGCCAAGCTAGCTGTAAGGATTCCTGGATTTGTGAAGGGGATGCAAATTACCACGGAGACCGGAGAAGAAGTTAAGTATATAGAAAAGAACGCTTATGCTTATCTCGATCAGGTGATTGGAAAAACGCTGATAATTACTTTCCCTATTAAACCTAAGTTTGTGAGAGCAAATCCTTTGGTTCGGGCAGATGCAGGTAAAGTATGCATAGAAAGAGGACCTATTGTATACGCTTTTGAAGAAAAGGATAATGAAGCTAATTTATCAGCCTTCTATTTGGATACATCAAAAGAGATAAAAGAATATTTGGATGAAAATCTTCTTGGTGGAACCTTGGTTCTTGAAGTTGAAGCGAAGAAAATCGATGATTCCAAGTGGGATGATGAATTATATGGGGATTATGAACTACAATTTGTTGATAAGAAATTAAAGGCGATTCCTTATGGATACTGGAACAATCGGGGTATCGGTGAAATGAGCGTTTGGATGAAAGAATTAGTATAAGATCTAATATCATAACCGAATGGACAGTGATGTCCATTCGGTTTTCTGCCCTATAATCATGTAGAATTATTACATAGATCATAGCTAGAAAAGAGTGTTTTATAACAATCCAAATTCTTTTATAATGAAAATGAAATTAAGAAATGTAGTTAAGAGATTAATTAGTAATCTAATATAACTCTGGAATTTAAATTTTGAAAAGAAGATCAAATTCTTGTATTAAAACTTGGATAATGAAAGTTTTTATAAATTTTATGAATGAATCTTCTATATTAAATGTAAGAAATTAGTTATTTGATTATGTTTACAGGAGGAAGGAAAGTGGAGAAGATTTTGGACAAGAAGAAAAGATTAGAAAAAGCTCTAGGGGATGTATTGCAAGATGTTATCGATAATTGTTATCTTGCTGGTGCTAATATACTAGTACTGAAGAATGGCCAAGAGATTGCCTACTGTGAGGCTGGATACAGCGATATTGAAAATTCCGTTA
Organism: Clostridiales bacterium; assembly: GCA_012839085.1. Classification (GTDB taxonomy): domain Bacteria; phylum Bacillota; class Clostridia; order Lachnospirales; family Lachnospiraceae; genus Mobilitalea. Next base: position 14,338 of record DUNZ01000232.1, on the reverse strand, counting down.
AAATAAAAAGGGACACCATTTTTCGACTATATTCCATGACTAAGCCAGTTACGGGGGCAGCAATGATGATCTTGCTAGAACGAGGCTTGGTTGACCTGGCAGATCCAGTATCTAAGTATTTGTCAGGCTTTATGGATCAGCATGTTGTGACAGAGAAGGGAATGGTGCCAGTTAAGAGGAATATGATGATTAAGGATTTACTATCTATGACCTCAGGTTTGCCTTATCCGGGAGAAGATGAGGCTTCCCAGGAGGCGGCAAGAGTTTTCCTTAAGATTGATGAGAATTTATATGGGGATTCCCCACTTACCACCAGACAGATAGCCAATGAATTAGGAAAATGCAATCTAAGTTTTCATCCGGGGGAGCATTGGATGTATGGAACTTCAGCAGATATCTTAGGTGCTGTGATAGAAGTGGTTACTGATATGAAGTATGGGGAGTTCCTGAAAAAAGAGATCTTTGATCCCTTAGGAATGGAAGATACTGCATTCTACGTACCAGCGGATAAGCAAGACCGTTTTGCAAAACTTTATGATTTTGTAGACGGTAGATTTCAGGAGTTGAAGACAAATAACTTAGGAATTCAATACCAAATGTTGAAACCACCTGCATTTGAGTCTGGGGGAGCTGGACTAGCTTCTACTGTAGATGATTATGCCAGGTTTGCAACTATGCTCTTGAATTATGGGGAGCTCAATGGAGTTCGGATATTATCAAAAAAGACCGTGGAGTTCTTTACAAAAGGGGAGCTTATGTCTTGGCAGCAAGAGGATTTATGGAGAAACTGGGAGACCTTACAGGGCTACACCTATAACAATTTGATGCGTATTATGAAGAGACCGGAAATGAGTTTCACTCTTGCAGAAGAGGGGGAATATGGTTGGGATGGCTGGTTAGGAACTTATTTTACTAATTTTCCAGAAAGCAATATGACCTTTCTATTTATGATGCAAAAAAAGGATTCTGGAACCACAGATTTAACTCGAAGACTAAGAAATATCCTTCTAAAAGAACTTCCTTAATAAGGATCAAGTTTTTCCTGCTCTAGAATCCTCTTAATAAATTCTATATTATTTTTTTATATCTTTGTAACTCCTGTTGCGGCACAAGATCAGTTCGAATCATTTTCTTTATGAAATTCTTGGCCGATAGCAAATCGAATAGTCTTTTTAAGAAGCGATTGGACAAGAGAAAGGTTAGACCGACGCTTCCTATTAATACAAGTAAGGCAATCCAAGATGGGGATTGCTTTACTAACTTAAAAAAGCCGACATAAACTAGTATGTTTCTGCACCAAATATGGGTCATATAGACCTGCATGGTTCGACTACCAAAGGAGGTAAAAAAAAGTTTGCATCTTGGAACCAATAAGATAATTGCGGCGGATGATAAGAAAGCTAGGAGATACCATATAGCCCGTATTAAGATGCCATAGGGTGCTAATTTTCCCAGAGCAACCGAGTAGGGTGTTCCGCCATAAATGATATCGGAAATAGCCATAAAATTTTTACCGAAGAGTTGGAGCATAAGTAGTAGAGACAATAGAAATATGGCAGCCACTAACCTTGAGCCTTTTCTTAAAAATTTATTTAGATTTTCTTCAGTAAGACAAAAGCCAACGATAAAGAAGGGTAAGAAGACAAAAACCCTTGATAAGGCAAAAATATTTCGGATATAGCTAATGTAACCAACAATTAAGCCAAATAGGAAAGCTCCAGGTATTAAATATTTTGGTTTAATGCGTTCCATAAAAGGAATCATCAAATACCAAATACTCAAGGCTAGTAAATACCAAGGTGCGGATGAATCTTTAAAAAAGTCAAAATTCAGCTTTCCATAAAATCCATAATATATCATTGCATTTACTATTTTAAAGAAAAAGTACAACCAAAGAATAGAGATCATTCTGTCAACCCGTAATGATCCCCCTGCATTCATTCTTTTGGCAAGAAAGCCAGAGACAAAGATAAAACAAGGCATATGAAAAATATATATAAAGTATAATAAATATTTTATTGGAGCGATATAAGTTAATTTTAAGGCAAAATGTCCGACAACTACAAAGACCATTAATATGAACTTTAAGTTATCAATATAATAATTACGATGAACCTGAGTATTCTTATGATGTAAAGGTTCACTCTCATGATATAGTCTGTTAAAAAATTCCTTCATTTTTTTCCCTCGCAATATTTAATCTCATAAAAACCTTAAAAATAAAAGGTTTTGTTTTCTGATTTTTCAAATAATAAGTTAGGAATATTATAGCATAATTAGCATAATGTGTATACGTTAGAAAGCTTATACAGGTACTATTTCATGTAAATTTTCAACTTAAACTATTTTCTTAGATAAATTATTTCTTATGTGTAAGTACTTACATAAGAAGCATTTGTATTTGTTTTCAGGTCAAACAACAAGATACAGTGTTTCTTGTACAAATAAAACAAAAAATTGCCATAAAATAAAAATTTAATAGTTAAAATATAAAAAAAAATAAAATTTCTATTGACGTTATTTGGGAAACCTAGTACAATTGTAATGTAAGCATTTACATATTTGAAGAAAATATAGCATTATGCAGTAAGGGATGTGAAAATGAGAGAATATATGTAAGAAGATAGAGTTTAGAGGAATTAATTTCACTGATCATTGATAAATAATAGAGGAAGTAATTTCATTAATTATTGATAAATATCACAAATTATCTTATAATTTTTTTATAATACCATGTAATTTGCACAGGTATTATGTAACAGTATTTTCAAGTTGTCAGCTATAGTTACACAAAATATATTTTTTAAAAGAATTAAAGGAGGATGTATTAATGAGAGGAAAAAGAAGTTTATTATCACTTATCCTTGTATTCGTAATGGTTATGTCTCTTGCACTAACCGGTTGCGGCAAGGATGATCCTGCCAAGGATCCTGATGTTTCGGAGACTGATGGCAAGTCCGGTAATGAGGACAACAAGGATGCTCAGAAAGATAGTGATAGTGGTAAGGATGGCCAAAAAGATGCTAAAGACGAAGTGAAGAAACCAGAGAAGATTAAAGTTATGGTTGACGGTACTTTAGTAACTCAAGAAAATGGTCGTGCTGCATTTGAAAAAGCATGGACAGAATTGACTGGTGTTGAAATTGAAATCATTCAACCAGATCATGATGCTTATTATGATGTTGTTGGTCAGACTATAGCTAGTGGCGATTGGCCAGATGTTATTCTTTTAGGTTCTACATATTATGCTGGTTATGCTTCTGAAGGTGTTCTTTGGGATATGACAGAAGCATGGGAAAATTCCGATATGTTAGCTTCTGGTGCTATTCCTAATCCAGAACTAATCGATGGTCTTAAGATCGATGGTAGACTTTACGGAATTACTCCAGCTCGTGGTAATGGATGTGTTACCTATATTAAGAAAGCTTGGTTAGACAACGTAGGTCTTGGTGTTCCTACCAATTATGATGAGTACTTGAAAGTTCTTGATGCTTTCACAACTGGAGATCCAGATGGTAACGGCGTGAATGGTGATACCTATGCTGTATCCAGTGCTGGTCTTATCGGTAAGGAAGCTCCATATACTAACTATCTTCCTGAGTTTTATCAGGATGCATTCCCAAGCTTCTACATGAATGAAGAAGGCAAGTGGGTAGATGGATTTACAGAGCCTGCAATGGTTGGCGCTCTTGAAAGATTAAGAGATGCTTACCAAAAAGGTTACATTGATAAAGAATCCTTAACCAATGGTACAAGTGATTGCCGTAACAAATTCTATGAAGATAAATTTGGTATCTTCACTTATTGGGCTGGTACATGGGGAACCAACTTAAAGAAAAATCTTGAAGCTAATGGTCTTGATGGTGAATTAATCGCTATGGAGCCTATTGCTGAAGTTGGTGCATATCTTGAAAGACAGGCACCAGTATGGTGTATTACATCTACATGTGAGAACCCAGAAGCAGTATTTGATATCTTCTTCGAAACCATGCTTGATGGTGGCGAAGGACAAAGATTATGGACATATGGTGTAGAAGGCGTACATTGGTCTACCGTTGCTGAAGAAGTTTGTGGTAACACCTATACAGAAGGACAATTCCACATGTTAGAGAACCTTGAAAAAGAAGGTACTCAGTATACAAAGAACCATATCGATCCTATGCTTTCCATTCGTAAGTTTACAGCTTTCGAAGATCCAGGTGCATGGCAGATCGCTCCTGAGGCAAGAAATTCTCAGGAAACATTTAATGCTAATTCTAAGTTAGTTCCATTGGTTCTTTCTACAGAAGAAATGAGCCAGTACAATGGTGACTTAACAACATTAAAGAACGAAATCGTTGCTAACGTTGTAACTCAGGGTATGGATATCGAAGCTGAAATGCAGAGATTCGCTGATGAAGGCGGCGCTGAGTGGTCACAAATGATCGTTGATTCCTTAAACAGATAATTATACTCATAATTTTATAATTGACGGTTAATAGAATTGGTTAAGTTTGCGGGGTGGCAAAAGACCTTTATGTGCTTTTTGCAACTCCGCTTTCTTTGAAGAGGAGGACAGAACAAGGGATGTTCAGACAAAAAAAAGACAAAGTTCCAGTTAGTACAAGATCCTTAGGTAAGAGAATATATTACTATCGAGGATTCTATCTAATGTTCCTACCCGTGTTGATATTTGCATTGATATTTTATTATGCACCGATGTTAGGTATAAGGCTATCTTTTTATGATTATAAGGGGATAAAAGACCCTGTATTCACTGGCTTGAAGAACTTTGAAAAAATGTTTTCCATGAAGGGTTTTTGGGCTGCTTTTAAAAATACTTTAGAAATTAGTATCATTAAGCTTTTAATCAATACAGGAGCAGCAGTTGTTATTTCCTTACTATTAAATGAACTTATTTTCTTAAGATTTAAAAAAATAGCACAGACAATTATTTATTTGCCACACTTTATGTCTTGGGTGGTAACAGCATCTGTATTTACTTTAATACTTTCCCCTACACAAGAAGGATTGGTAAATGCTTTCCTTACGACTCTCGGATTTGTTGAAAAAGGAAATGAAATCTATTTCCTGGGACTAAGGAATTTATGGAGACCAGCATATTATGTAATAAATATCTGGAAGGAAACAGGATGGGGTACAATTATATTCATGGCTACATTGTCAGGTATTAATCCGGAATTATACGAAGCGGCATCCATTGACGGTGCAGACCGTTGGCAAAGAATGAAATTTATAACCATTCCTGCTCTTATGAATACAATTATTACGGTCTTAATCTTAAACTTAGCAAAGGTTATGAACCTATTTGAATCAGTATTTGTATTACAGAATCATGCAGTGGTTCGTCAATCCGATGTACTTGCTACATATATCTATACACAGACATTTAATAGCGGCGCTCTACCGAATTACGGCTATACAACAGCTGTAGGTCTTGTTAGGTCATTGGTAGGATGTGCACTGGTACTTATATGTAATCATATAAGTAAGCGGATCCGTGGCCGTGGAATTGTATAGGAGGGCTAGACATGAAAAGTAAGAAAGCAAATATGGAAATGGAGCAACAAATCATCTATCCAAAGAAAAAAAGAAAAATAAAAGTATTTGATGTTATCTTAATATTATTTTTTATTCTCTTTAGTTTTTTAATACTGATTCCATTATGGAAGGTATTAGTTGACTCCTTCGATTTACATACGGCATATGGTATGAAATTAGTGCCGAAAAATTTTGGTATTGAAGGGTATAGAAATGTATTTACGAATCCTACATTATATCGTCCATTAATTATATCCGTGGTAACAACCATTGCTGGTACATTATTGGGCTTAACCTTATCTACCTTAGGTGCCTATGTACTGATTCAGAGAGAGATGCCAGGAAGAAGCTTTTTTGGTAACATGCTACTATTTACCATGATATTCCAAGGCGGTATGATTCCAACCTACTTGGTTATCAATAGTTTGGGCTTAACCAATACTCTTTGGTCTGTTATCTTGATGCCTGGATTAAATGTTTATAATCTTGTATTGATGCGTAACTTTTTTGAAGGTATTCCTCATAGTTTGTTTGAATCAGCAGAAATCGATGGTTGTTCTCCAATGGGAATATTCTTCAAGATTGTGCTTCCTCTATCAAAGGCAGCTTTAGCAGCAATTGGTCTGATGTTTGCGGTTAGTTATTGGAACGATTATACCAACTATAAATTGTACATAACAGACTCCCTTTGGTATAACTTCCAAATGAAATTAAGAAGTATCATCATGGGAAGTGATCTACCAATTCCGAATGGTGGAGCTACGGAGAATACCATTAAGAATGCGGCTATTATGGTTGCGATACTTCCATTTATGTTTATCTATCCGTTCTGTCAAAAATATTTTGTAAAAGGTGTTAATATCGGAGCGGTTAAGGAATAAGAGAGGTCGGAAGTTATGGCAGGTCGAATTTTTTGGGCTGGTGATTCCACAGTAAAACAAAACAACTATACAACCTATCCTCAGTCAGGAATAGGTCAGGGAATGAGGCTCTTTATCAAAAATGAGATAGAAATTAGAAATCATGCAGAAAACGGAAGAAGTACAAAGAGTTTTATAAATGAACAGCGTTTGGCTGCAATCTATAATGAAATAACAGAAGGTGATTTTCTCTTTATTCAATTTGGCCATAATGACGCAAAGATAGAAGATCCCAATCGGTATACCAGTATTCCTGAATATAAAGAAAATTTGGGTAAGTTTGTGAATGTAGCCCGTAATAAAAAAGCTTACCCTGTGTTCATTACGCCTTTATATCGGAGATGGTTTTCTGATGGTATCCATCTTGATGAAAATGTCCATGGGGAATATCCCGATGCCATGAAGGAAACAGGGAAATTACTTGATGTACCAGTAATTGATTTATGTAGTATGAGCAAAGAGTGGCTACAAAAGTTAGGGAATGAAAATAGTAAAAAATATTTTATGAATTTGGCACCTGGTGAATATGATAGATACCCTGAAGGTTTGGATGATAATACTCACCTTAAATATGAAGGTGCGGTGATGTTTGCAAAACTCGTTGCCAAAGGACTATATGAGCTTGGAGATATCTACCGTGATTTATTGATTGATCCGGAATATCTAATTCATGATGAAAAAAATATGTAGAAGATTTTTTTTCTGATTTTTTCAATTATGAATGAAGGATATATCACTTATTCAATCTAATATTGAAAAGGAGAGTAACATCATGACAAATGATTTATTATGGAAAGCAGATTTAGGAAATGGCTACTATAAAAATCCGATCATATTCGCTGATTATTCTGATCCAGATGTTATCAGGGTAGAAGATACCTACTATATGACAGCGTCTAGCTTTAATTATACTCCTGGACTGCCAATCTTAATTTCCAAGGATCTAGTAAACTGGGAACTAAAAAATTATGCCTTAAAGAATATTCCCTATGAGCGATACAATAATCCAGCTCATGCCAAAGGGGTATGGGCTCCAGCCATACGCTACCATGAGGGAAGGTTTTGGATTTGTTTTGGTATGCCGGATGAAGGAATATTTATGGTACATACAGACAATCCCCTAGGAGAATGGAGCGATCCCATTCTCTTATTAGAGGGAAAAGGCTTGATTGATCCTTGTCCTATTTGGGATGATGACGGAAAAGCCTATGTAGTTCACGGTTACGCAAAAAGCCGAATTGGATTTAATAGCATCTTAGGTATTTTTCCAATGTCATGGGATGGAACCAAGGCCATTGGTGAAGACAAATTCATTTTTGATGGTACTAGTAGGCAAAAAACCATTGAAGGGCCTAAGATATATAAAAAAAATGGCTGGTATTATATCTTTGCTCCTGCAGGTGGAGTAAGAACTGGTTGGCAAACGGTATTACGGTCCAAAAACATATATGGACCCTATGAAGAGAAGATTGTACTAGTTCAGGGAAATACACCAATCAACGGACCTCATCAAGGAGGATTGGTTGATACACCCAATAAGGAAGAGTGGTTCATCCATTTTCAAGACCGTGGTTTATATGGACGTATCACCCATCTTCAACCGGTAGTATGGAAGGATGGATGGCCTTATATTGGTATCAACCAGGACGACCATGGATGTGGGGAACCTGTAATTACTTATAAAAAACCAGATGGAGTTAGGAGCAAGGAACCGACTTATCTGCAGGCGTCGGATGATTTTGAGACCAGTGACTTAGCTTTACAATGGCAATGGCTTGGCAATCATCGAAAGGATTTCTATTCTTTGACAGAGCGGCCAGGCTACTTACGGTTGTTTAGTCTGAATCCATCCGGTGATGAAAAGGTTACCATTTGGAATTCTTCTAATGTTTTAACACAAAAGATTGTTTGTCCACAATTCCAAGCGGATGTGAAAATGGATATTAAAGGATTGTCTTTCCATGAGACAGCCGGCTTAGTTATAATGGGTGGACAGTATGCATATTTAGGAATTAAAAAGGAAGAAAGCGGTACTTCATTGATTTATGTAGAATCAGAAGGAACAGATCATTGGAGAAATGAAAAAATACTTCTTGAAATACCCGTGCCTTTATCAGTAAATGTAATTACTCTTCGTCTTAAATTACAAGAGGAAGAAGGAAAAATGTTGGTTCGTATGTCCTATTGCTTGGAAGATGGCATATTTAAAGACACAGGCTATGTATTTGCACCATCCGATCATACATGGGTAGGTGCTAAGTTGGGCTTGTTTTCACTTGCTTTGGATAGCAATGAAAATCATGGATATGCGGACTTTGAATCGATCAAAGTAGATGCTCTTTTCTAAAAGAGGGAGGTGGATAGGGGATAGGGTATGAACATTAATAACATTATTATAAATCAAGATTATGAGTTATTAAAGCAAGCACTGACGAAGAATCCGAACTGTATTGATGAAAGAGATGAGATGGGGATTCCGGTTTTTTTAAAAGCAGCACAAACAGGTAACCTAGAAATGGTACAGTATATCGTTGAGTATTCAAGAGCAAGTATGAATACGGTTGATGATAAAAATAGGAATATTCTCCATTATGGAGTTATGTCAGGAAATAAGCAATTAGTAGAATACTTAGTAGAGAAGGTAGGTATGTCACCGGTATCTCCGGATGTGGATTTAATTACTCCTTATGAAATAGCCCATGAAATGGGTCATAAAGAAGTAGAAGATTATTTTGAGACCATCTGTAAAGCTAAGCTTTGTCAGATGTATAAAAACCCAATCCGTACCGGTACATATCCAGACCCTTCTATTGTGCGAGTGGGAGAAGACTACTATATGGTGAACTCATCCTTTATCTTCTTTCCCTGTATTCCCATATCTCATTCAAAGGATTTAATTCATTGGAGAATTATCGGACATGCAATTACTAATCCAGAATGGGCATATCTGGATGATTTGGAAGGAGGAAGGGGTTATTGGGCTCCTGATATCTCCTACTATAACAATAAATTCTATATCACTGCGACCTATCGACTTAACGATACAGGTAATGTTTATAGAAAACAGATAGTTGTGTCATCGGACAAACCGGAAGGTCCTTATAGTAAACCTAAATTTATAGAGGAGGATGGTATAGATCCTTCTATTTTTAATGATGATGATGGAAGAAGATATATGTTATTAAACCGTGGTGCCAGAATATTTGAACTCAACAAGGATGCTACGGAAAAAATATCGGAGGCTAAACTTTTATATTATGGTGATCATAAAAGAGCCCCAGAAGGTCCTCATCTCTTAAAAAAGGACGGATATTATTATTTATTTCTTGCAGAAGGGGGTACTGGAATTGGACATAGAATTACAGTAGCCCGATCGAAAGAGTTATTCGGTAATTATGAACCCTGTCCTTATAATCCCATTATGAGACAATGGGATGAAAAGGCAGGTATTCAGCGCTGCGGCCATGGTAAACCTGTTCAAACCCAAAATGGTGACTGGTATATGGTTTATCTATGTGGTAGGATGATTGGCAAAGGCTACAGTATTCTTGGTAGAGAGACGGCCTTAGATCCCATCACTTGGACTGCTGACGGCTGGCCAATAGTGAATAACTTGGATGGTCCAAGTGCTCTTCAAATAAAGCCAGATTTAGAGGAGTGTATCTGGGAGAATACGGATATGGATGAGTTTGACGGGGATGTTTTGGGACTTGATTGGATGTTTCCAAGGCCACCAGAGTCAGATGGATATCTTCTTCGAGATAGCAAACTATGGCTTAAAGGTAGTAAAGCGCCCTTGGAAACCATGGATGCAAGAAATATTATCTTACGTAGACAAAAAGATTTTTCATTTATGGTAGACACCCAGATGGGCATGGTGCCCATGAAAGAAAGCCAGGATGCAGGGCTAACCTGCTATTATGATGAGAATACCTGGTTGAAATTCGGTGTTTTCTCCGAAAGTAATGGAAAACTTTATATAAAGGTAATGGAGCATATTGGGGATAAGAATATTGAAAGTGCGAAGATCGAAATAAATAATAAGCTAGAATCTATTTATTTACGAATTGAGACCCATTACCTTCAGAGAAGCTTCTACTATAGTTTTGATGGAGAGAAATTTACCTGTGCGACTGTATTAGAAAATGTTTATTATCTTTGTGATGAAGGTTTGAGTAAAGGAAAACGCTTTACCGGAGCCATGGTTGGCATGTATGCATATGCAGGAAACCAAACCCTTGTGGTTCCATTTGAATACTTTAGTTACCAAGGGAATATATAATAAGGATTACTTTATGATGTTTTCTAGGTTAGGTTATGAATGGAGATAGGATATGAAAACCGTACAGTCACAAGACTTATTTCAGGATAGCTATCATAAGCACCAAAACAGTCCTTTAAAAATAATGCTTGGTATCTATAAAGGACATTATAATAAATTTGTATTAGCAACGATCTTCTATATCATTAAGCATAGCCCTTCTTGGGCTATGCCTATTGTTATATCCAATATTGTGAATTATGTTACTCAAGGAGATAGGAATGGCTTTCATTTCATTACGATGAATGCCATCGTTATTATTTCTTTAATTATTTTGAATGTACCAATGAATTATCTCCACGTACATTTTCGAAGTAGAGCCATCCGTTTTGTGGAGGCTGGATTAAGAAGTTCTTTGGTGAGGAAACTTCAACAGCTTTCTATGGGATATCATAAGGAGATGCCCTCTGGACGTCTGCAATCAAAGATTATGCGTGATGTGGAGGCTATTGAAACCTTATCCTCACAGATGTTTGTAAATCTATTGACCATTTCAATTAATATTCTTGTAGCAATGGTAATCACCTTATATAAAAATGGTATCGTATTTCTCTTTTTTCTCTTAACCATACCAGTTGCTTCTTTGGTTATTGTTACCTTTCGTAAAAAGATAAGGTTTCAAAATAGGAAGTTTCGTGAGGAAATGGAAGAAACTTCTGTGAAGGTAATGGAAATGGTAGAAATGTTACCGGTTACCAAGGCTCATGCATTGGAAAAGGTGGAAGTTGAAAGAATCAACGATCAGGTATACCAAGTGGCTCAGGAAGGATATCGTTTGGATATCATTCAGGCGAATTTTGGTTCGGTAAGCTGGGCAACTTTTCAGATTTTCCAAATTCTTTGCTTGGTATTTACAGGATTTCTTGCATTAAACAATAAGATTCAAGCTGGTGATATCGTACTATACCAAACCTATTTCTCTACCATCGTTAATCAGGTTTCTTCTCTGATAACATTACTTCCAACCATAGCTAAGGGGATGGAATCCGTTACTAGTATCGGTGAAATATTAAATGCTCACGATATTGAAGACAATCATGGTAAAATAAAGCTTAAAAATCTCCAGGGAGCATATGAATTTAGAGATATAAAATATGCATATCCAAATCAAGAAAAGCATGTACTGAATGGCTTAAGTTTAAAAATTAATCCAGGAGAAACCATAGCTTTTGTCGGGGAATCCGGAGCCGGAAAATCCACAGCCTTGAATCTTGTCATAGGCTTCATCTTGCCTACAGAGGGAGAACTCTTGGTTGATGGACATGATATTAAAGAGATCAATCTACAATGCTATCGTAAGCACATTGCTGTAGTTCCTCAAAATACAATCTTATTCTCTGGCTCTATACGGGACAATATTACATATGGGCTTCCTTCCGTTAGCGAAAAGCAATTACAGGAGGCCATTGAAGCGGCAAATCTGACCGAACTGATCCATAGCCTACCACAAGGCTTGGACACGAAAATTGGGGAGCATGGTGATAAGTTGTCCGGAGGACAACGACAACGGATTTCTATTGCCAGGGCGATTATTCGTGACCCAAAAGTAATCCTATTTGATGAGGCGACCTCTGCTTTGGATAGCAAGTCTGAAAAGTTAATCTTAGAATCCATGGAACGATTGGTCAAGGGTCGAACCACCTTTATCGTAGCTCATCGCCTTTCTACTATTCGACAAGCAGATAAAATTGGAGTTATAAAAAATGGTGCCTGTGTTGAGTTTGGTACTTATGACGAACTTATGGCTATGAAGGGCGAATTCTATAAAATGAGGGTACTGCAGGCCTAAAGGAGAGGGTTGGCTTAAACAGGCAAGTCAGAAATATGATTGAAAAATAAAGAGGGATAAGATTGTAAAGTTAAAGATAGACAAGATTACAAAGTTAAAGATGACAAGATTACAAAGTTAAAGATGACAAGATTGTAAAGTTTAAGAGAGACAAGATCGACAAGCTAGATTGCAAGTATAAAATTATTTAGAAGAAAGCAAAAGGAGAATGCTATGTATCAGATACCACGGGCTACTCCTGAGGCTACAGGAGTACCTTCAAAAGCCATTTTTAATTTTATTAAAAGATTGGAAGATTACCAAATTCCCATGCACAGTCTTCTTCTTGCTAGGCAAGGTAAATTAATTTATGAAGGTTATTACGCACCCTATCAAGGGGATACCCTTCACCGAATGTTTTCCATAAGTAAGAGTTTTACCTCTATTGCCATTGGATTACTGGTGCAAGAAGGAAGAATATCCTTAGATGACAGGATTATTGATTACTTTCCAGAAAAATTACCGGAAGAAGTACATCCTTGGATAGCTCAGATGACGATACGGAATATGTTAATGATGCAGACTTGTCATACCAGTACTACCTATAAGATAGACCCAGATAAGGATTGGGTAGAAAGTTTCTTTACTACCAAGCCCAGCCATGAGCCTGGAACCGTATTTATATACGATACCTCATCCAGTCATACCTTATGTGCATTAGTGGAAAAGCTAACCGGGATGCCTATGTTAGACTATATGAGGAAAAAATTTTTAAACCAGATTGGTTTTAGTAAGGATGCTTACATAATCAAAGATCCTTTTGGCACTTCTATGGGAGGCAGTGGCCTGATGGCTACTCCAAGGGATTTAATGGGATTTGCTATGGTTATATGGAATGGTGGGAAGTTAAATGATACTCAGATGCTTCCGGAAAAATACTTGGAAGAAGCAATCTCTTATCAGACCGACACTCTAATGAATGGTCCAGTTCTGTCTGAATGCCAGGGTTATGGATATCAGTTTTGGCGTATTCCGCATGGAGGTTATGCTTGTTATGGTATGGGCGGTCAGTTGATCATCTTTCTTCCGAAATATGATTTGATCTGTGTTACTACTGCGGATACACAAGGAATTCAGGGTGGTAACCAACTGATTTATGAGAGTCTCTTTGAAGAAATACTACCGAAACTGTCCCAACCGTTACCAGAGGATAGTCAAGGGCAAAGTGAATTAGAGGATTATACAAGAAAGCTTAAAATAAAACCTTTACAGGGGGAGTTATCCTCTTCTCTTATGGCTAGTCTTCACCAAAAAGAGTATCAATTAATAGAAAATCTATCCGGATTTCTCTCCTTGTCCCTAGAATTTTCTTCGGATAACAAGGAAGGAAAACTCTACGTAAAAGATAAGAGGGGACTGCATACCATAGCTTTTGGTTTGGGAAAAATCCTTGTCAGTGACTTCCCTATTTATAAGCAAAGATGTGCTACCTCTGGAATTTGGACCAAGGAGAATGCCCTCTATATCAAGAGTCACCTCATCGATGAATGTATTGGATCGGTACATCTTAAGTTGGTTTTTCAAGAGGATAGGGTAAATGTTTACATGAAGAAAATAGAGGAAACTTATTTTAATGAATTTACCGGCTTCCTCTACGGTAAAGTTAAATACTAAATAAAATATGACTTGATAAAATCAGGATTTTGTAATATTTCCTTCTTGATCCCCTGATTTTATCAAGTCATTTACTTTTTTTGTAGATTAGAATATGATATAATTGCTAATGTT
>DUNZ01000231.1 GCA_012839085.1 Clostridiales bacterium | reverse complement strand
TCAAGCGGGGCTTATTAAAGTGCCTCTAATTCAAGAACTGTCATTCACAAACCTCTTAGAATACGGCAGATTGGCACTTTGGTAGAACTTATTCATTTTTAAGTTGCAATTTACGGAAACTCAAGTTATTATGCCAATCTTTTTTATTTCCATAGCCAATGTGGATGAGTGGAAAACAAAATTAACATAATAAACAATACTGAAATGTTAATATATCATGGAATTTATTAAGAATCAAAGCAAAAATAGAACAACTTATCCACAAAAATCACCTTTTTATCAACAAATAGTATATAAATAGGTAGAAATACGTTTTTGCTATCTTGATTTTTATAAAATATTTACTTGACGAAGGCATTGAATACTAATATAATAGACGTGATATTCCAAAATACTTATTATAATAGATGAAGTTCGCCTAGATTTCGTTACGGTGTAGTTGAAGGAGGTGCTTAAATATGAAAATGACATTCCAGCCCAAAAAGAGATCCAGAGCTAAGGTGCACGGCTTTAGAGCAAGAATGAGAACAGCAGGAGGCAGAAAGGTATTATCTGCTAGAAGAGCAAAAGGAAGAAAGAGATTATCTGCTTAGGTCGCAATTATGTGACCTTTTCTTCTATTTATTTAATGCAAAAAGTGAATATATTTTGCAACTTTTTGACTTTATGAGGGTAAAAATCAAATAATGAAAGAAACAGAATCTTTAAAAAAAAACAGTGATTTTAAAGAAGTGTATCGTAATGGGAAATCTTTTGCGAATAAGTATTTGATTATGTATGTAATGAAAAGTAGATTGGAAACGAATAGACTTGGAATATCCGTTAGTAAAAAAGTGGGTAATAGTGTTGTGAGACACAGAATTACTCGATTAATTAGGGAAAGCTATCGATTATCGGAAGATAGTATTGAAAAAGGATTGGATATAGTCGTTGTTGCAAGAGTAGGTGCTAAGGGAAGAAGTTTTCAGGAAATAGATAGCGCATTGATACACCTTGTGAAGTTGCATAAAATTTGGAAAAGTTAGGCGTTAAACCGGAAAACATGGGGTATTGAAGTGATTAGAAAGTTATTGTTATTATTGATTAAAATATATCAAAAATATATTTCTCCTTTAAAGAAAACATCTAGTTGTATTTATACACCATCCTGCTCTTACTATGCAGTTGAGGCTATAGAAAAATATGGGACAGTAAAAGGAACATATTTAGCATTAAAAAGAATTTTAAGATGTCATCCCTTTCATAAAGGTGGATATGATCCAGTTCCGTAAAGTATTCTGCCAGGCAAAAGACCAGCAGATCTAAGGAGGAAATATTGGTGTTAACAGTATTAACTAAGAGTTCAAATTTTATATTAGGCCCTATTGCTTTTGTTTTAGGTCTAATTATGAATGGAATATATGAATTTTTTCATTTATTTGGAATCCAGAATATTGCATTATCGATCTTTGTGTTTACATTTATAGCAAAATCATTAATGCTTCCCTTAACGATTAAACAACAAAAAGCAATGAAACTTTCTTCCAGAATGAATCCCGAATTACAAAAGATTCAGGCCAAATACAAAGGGAAGAAGGACGAAGCTTCTTTAAGAAAAATGAGGGAAGAAACTCAGGCGGTATATCAAAAATACGGTACCAGTCAGTTATCTGGATGTCTCCCCCTATTAATAACATTACCTATTATGTTAGCTTTATATTCTGTTATCAATAATATACCGGCCTATGTAACACAAGTAAAAGCTTTGTATGAGCCGATAGCAAATGAGGTATTGAATAATACTGATGCACTTGAATATTTAAATGAAATTGCAACAAATCTTAGAGTAAGTAAAGAAATCACAAGTTTAAACCATGTGATAGATGTTCTTGCTAAATTAGGAAAAGATCAGTGGGATGCTTTGGGTCAAATTAGTTCAGCATTATCTGGTACTATAGAGTCTTCATTACCTGCAATAAGAAATGTAAATCATTTTCTTGGATTAACTATAACAGATGCTCCTGGATGGGCTTGGCCAGGAGTTTTAATTCCAATTTTTGCTATGTTATTTCAGTTTATCCAAGGTAAACAAACAGAAGCATATAATAAGCAAATGAATGCGGATAAGGATAATCCAGCAGCTTCCACCATGTCATCCATGAATATAGTTATGCCTATTATGTCTGGTATTTTCTGTATTGCCCTACCAATTGGTGTAGGTTTATACTGGATTGCAACTAGTATCTTTACTATAATTCAGCAATTCTTTATTAACAAATATATGAAAAAAATAGATGTAGAAGAATTAATACAGAAAAGTGTAGAAAAATCTAAGGGTAAAAAATCTAGTAGTTCAACGAGTCAGTATTCCTTAGGAGAACTTGCAAAAAAACAGACAAAATCAATTGAAACTGTTACTGAAAATAAAACAGCGAATCAGAAGGTAGAAAGCAAAAATACGACTACAAATGCGGATACAAGTAAAGAATCAGTAGATAGCCCCAAGAGTATATCAGAGATAGCTAATCTTCTTAAAAACAGGAATTTGGAAAAGGGGGATAAATAATGGATTGGAGAGAGTTTACAGCAAAAACAGTTGATGAAGCATTGACGAATGCGATGTTAGAGTTAAATACTACCATTGATAATCTGGAATACGAGATTATTGAGAAGGAAACGAGTGGATTTCTCGGCATTTTTGGAAAACCAGGGAAAATTAGAGTACGTATAAAAGAGACAGTAGAAGGTAATGCAAAAAAATTCTTAACCGATGTTTTAAATGCTATGAATGTCAGCGCTGATTTGGATATCAAATATAATGAAGAGAATTCTAATTTAGATATTAATTTATATGGAGAAGATATGGGTGTACTCATCGGTAAAAGAGGACAAACTCTAGATTCCCTTCAATATTTGGTTAGCTTGGTAATCAATAAGAACAGTGAAAATTATATTAAGGTAAAATTAGATACAGAAAATTACCGGGAAAGAAGAAAAGAAACTCTAGAAAATCTAGCAAAAAACATTGCATTTAAAGTTAAGAAAACTAGAAGAGCTGTTACCCTAGAGCCAATGAATCCCTATGAGAGAAGGATTATACATTCTGCATTACAAGGGGATAAATTTGTAGAAACATACTCAGAAGGTGAAGAACCATATCGTAGAGTAGTAATTAACATTAAGAAAACAAACAGAGATACGAAATATAATTCTAATTATCGAAAGAATTATAGTAAGAAAAATTATAATAAAAATTATAGTTATGATTATAAAAAAGACTATTTAGAATACAAAGAAAGTAAAGAAAAAGAAAACCAAGAAAAATAATGCTTAAAAGCGTTGTTGTATGAAAAAAGAGGGGTGTCTTAAGTGTATAACATACTTTAAGACACCTTTTTAATCGTAAGAATGGCCATAAGAATGGAGGTAGTTATGAAAACAGATACGATTGCTGCGGTTGCTACAGGATTAAATAATGCAGGTATTAGTATAGTGAGAATCAGTGGGAAAGATGCATTTCCAATCATTGATCGTATTTTTCGTTCTAAGAATAATAATAAAGTCTTATCTCAGGAAAAAAGTCATACTATCCATTATGGCTTTATTTATGATGATGATATAATAGTTGATGAAGTTATGGTAGTAATCATGCGAGCTCCCTCCACTTATACAAGAGAAGATATCGTTGAAATTGATTGCCATGGAGGAATTACCGTTACAAGAAAAGTGTTAGAAACGGTATTAAAGCATGGGGCCAGAATTGCAGAGCCAGGTGAATTCACCAAGCGGGCCTTTTTAAACGGAAGAATAGATTTATCTCAGGCAGAGGCAGTATGTGATCTGATCCAGGCGAAAAATGAATTAGCATTAAGAAATTCATTGAATCAACTAAAAGGTAAAATGTATGAGTTAATAAAAAAACTTAGAGAAATGATTTTACGAGACATTGCCTTTATTGAAGCAGCCTTAGATGATCCTGAGCATATTAGCCTTGAAGGATTTACTGAAGACCTATGGAATCATATTGAAGAAGAAGTGTTTATAATAAATAAATTGCTTCAAGATTCAAAGAATGGAAAGATTATAAAAGAAGGTATAAAGACAGTTATAATAGGAAAACCCAATGCGGGAAAATCTAGTCTATTGAATTATTTGGTAGGTGAAGATCGAGCCATAGTAACAGATATTGCAGGGACAACGAGGGATACTCTAGAAGAAACGATTAATATTGATGGTATTACGTTAAATATCATAGATACCGCAGGGATTCGGGAAACCGAAGATGTGGTAGAAACTTTAGGAGTAAACAAGGCCCGTAAGATTGCACAAGAGGCAGATTTGATAATCTTTGTAATCGATTCCTCTACAAGACTAGATCAGAATGATGAAGAAATATTTGAGTTGACGAAAGATAGAAAAACCATTATTTTATTAAATAAATCAGATTTAGATTCAAAAGTAACAATAGAAGAAGTAAGCCAAAAAACATCTCATCCAATTATTCGTATATCTCTTAAGGAGAATGAGGGCCTAGAGGATTTCACTAATAAAGTAAAAGATATGTTCTTTCAGGGCCAAATACTATTTAATGATGACGTTTATATTACCAATGAAAGACATAAGGAGGCCTTCGAGCAGGTGATGGAAAGTCTTAAGATGGTGAAACAGAGTATTGAAGCTGGAATGCCAGAAGATTTCTATTCCATTGATTTAATGAGTGCCTATGAAACTTTAGGAAGAATTATTGGTGAAAATGTAGATGATGATTTGGTAAACATGATATTTCAAGAATTTTGTATGGGTAAATAGTTATTTATATTAGAAAGGGAACGGGGATAGTAATGTCTTATATTTATGAGAGCTATGATGTAGTTGTCGTTGGTGCGGGTCATGCTGGCTGTGAAGGGGCACTAGCTTGTGCAAGGCTATCATTAAACACAATTATTTTTACTATTAATATGGAAAGCATTGCCTTGATGCCATGTAATCCTAATATTGGTGGAACTTCAAAAGGGCATTTAGTTAGAGAAATTGATGCATTGGGCGGCGAAATGGGAAAAAATATTGATAAAACCTATATCCAGTCTAAAATGCTTAATGTTTCAAAAGGACCTGCAGTACATTCCTTAAGAGCTCAAGCAGATAAACAAGAGTATTCCAGTTCCATGAGAAAAGTCTTGGAGAATACACCAAACCTTACAATAAAACAGGCGGAAATAGTTGAGATACTGGTAGAGAATCAAAAAGTAACCGGTGTAAAAACCTATTCCGGTGCCATTTATCCATGCAAAGCGGTTATTCTATGCACAGGAACCTACCTTAATGCAAGATGTATTTATGGAGATGTAATAAATTATACTGGCCCTAATGGATTGCAATCGGCAAACCAACTTACCGATTGTTTAAAGGCACTAGGAATTGAAATGTATCGATTTAAAACCGGTACACCTGCCCGGGTTGATAAAAGAACTATTGATTTTTCTAAGATGGAAGAGCAAGAAGGAGATAAGGAAGTGGTTCCTTTTTCCTTTACAACAAATCCAGAAGACCTAAATAAGGAGCAAGTTTCATGTTGGTTAACATATACAACGAAAGAAACCCATGATATTATTCGAGCCAATATTGAACGTTCTCCTTTATATAGTGGAGATATTAAGGGAGTTGGCCCAAGATATTGTCCGTCTATCGAAGATAAGATTGTAAAATTTGCTGATAAAGAAAGACATCAGGTATTTATAGAACCGGAAGGAAACTATACCAATGAAATGTATGTTGCAGGCTTGTCTACTTCTTTACCAGAGGATGTTCAGGTTAAAATGTATCGTTCGGTACCAGGACTTGAGAATGTAAACATTGTAAGAAATGCATATGCTATAGAGTATGATTGTATCAATCCTTTGCAATTAAAGCCTAGTTTAGAATTTAAAAATATCGAAGGCTTATTTAGTGGAGGTCAGTTTAACGGTAGCTCTGGTTATGAGGAAGCTGCGGCCCAAGGTTTAATCGCTGGAATCAATGCCTCCATGAAGATACTTGGTAAGGAGCCTCTTATTTTAGACAGATCCGAGGCTTATATTGGTGTGCTAATTGATGATTTAGTTACCAAAGAAACTTTCGAACCCTATCGTATGATGACTTCTAGAGCAGAATATCGACTTTTGCTAAGACAAGACAATGCTGATATTCGCTTGACCAAAAAAGGATATGAAGTTGGATTAATTGATGAAGAACGTTATCAGAGATTACTTAAAAAAGAAGAAGCGATAGAAAAAGAAATTAAGCGACTAAATCAAACTACAATTGGGGCAAAAAAGGAAGTTCAAGAATTGTTAGAGAGAATTGGAAGTACACCTCTGAATACTGCAACTACTCTAGCAGAATTAATACGTAGGCCAGAAATAACTTATGATATGCTAGAACCAATTGATAAGGATAGACAAGCCTTACCTAAGGATGTTATAGAACAGGTTAATATTAATATTAAGTATGAAGGATATATAAAACGCCAACTAAAACAAGTGGAACAATTTAAAAAAATTGAAAATAAAAAGATTCCAGAAGATTTAGATTATGATAAAGTACCAAGCCTAAGAAATGAGGCTAGACTGAAATTGAAAAAGTATAGGCCCATATCCATTGGACAGGCTTCAAGAATATCTGGAGTGTCCCCAGCAGATATTTCTGTATTACTGGTATATTTAAATTATGCTTAGTATATGAGATTGTTTTTAATAATCGATGTTTTTATATGTAAGTAATGAAAAAAGAGGTGTATCCTATGAAATTTTGGAAGTATACAGAAGTCGAAGAATTTGAAAAAGGGTTAAGTTTACTGGGAATAGAATTGTCTGATAATCAAAAGCAACAATTTTTTGATTATTATGAGCTATTGATCGAGTGGAATAAGGTAATGAATCTTACTGCTATTACAGAGTTATCTGAGATTATTCACAAACACTTTATCGATAGCTTATCCCTAGTTAGGGATTTTAAATTATCAAAAGAAAAAGTACTTGATATGGGGACTGGAGCTGGTTTTCCAGGGATACCACTTAAAATTGTTTTTCCAAACATAAAAATTACTTTATTAGATTCTTTAAATAAAAGAATAAAATTCTTAAATGAAGTAATTCATAGCTTAGGTATTCAGGATATTGAAGCTATTCACGGTAGGGCCGAAGAATATGGAAAGAATCCAAGCTATAGAGAACAGTATGATCTTTGCGTTTCAAGAGCGGTTGCAAAACTATCAACCTTATCCGAATACTGTCTTCCCTTTGTAAAAAAAGGTGGATTATTTATTCCATATAAGTCTGGTAAAATTGAGGATGAGGTGAATCTATCTGAAAAGGCATTGAAAATATTAGGTGGTAAAATAGAAAAAACCGATGAATTTCTTCTTCCCGGTACCGAAATAGAGAGAACTCTTATTATGATAAGAAAAAGTTCGATTACACCCAATAAGTATCCCAGAAGCTCAGGAAAACCAGTAAGGGATCCATTATAATATAGAGGGCCGAATTTAGTCAAAAGAGTATAATCTGTGATTATTTTACTATAGCCATAAGAAGTAATATCATATACAATAAGATAGAATGGTGCATTATTTTGGCAGATATGTAATTATCTAACAATTTATATAAAAGAAAGAATAGGAAAAGCTGACATGATACAAGGAAAAATATTATCTTATAATGATGACCTATCAAAGGTGCAGCATATTAGAAATCAAGTGATATTAGATGAAAATGGAGATCCAAAGGAATTAAATCAGAATCTTAATGATGATCAGAATCTTAAGGATGAGTTTTCCTTATATGCTATCGTTTTTGAAAGCAATGAAGAAACAGAAGCGGTAGCCAGTGCTAGGATGTATTATGACGGAGAAAAGATATGGATTGATCAGATTGCTGTATTAAAAGAGCATCGTCAAAAAGGATATGGAGATTTTCTAATGAAGATGCTAATTAGTAAAGCACAGGTTTCTAATTTTTCAACAGTTTATATGAAAGCACCGGCTGCTTATATTGATTTTTTTAAAAAACTCGGCTTTATATCTTTGGAAGAAGTATATTGGATTGCAAAAATAAAACACGTAAAGATGTATTTAAATACGGAAGATTTTCTTCCTCCGTGCAAAAAACGGAAATAAACAAATTATTTGATAAAAAAATTAGATATTATGCCGAAAAAAGATTTTAAATGTGTATTTTCATGTTATAATATATAATAATATAGATACTAAACTATAAATTACCTTATTAAGAGGATATTTCCTTTTAAAGTATTGGAAAGGAATTTCAAGACATGCATGATAATGAAATTCATAAAAGCAATAATAAAATCTTAGATAGGGGCAATTCATCAATTCAATTTCTATATAGTTTAGCTAACGAAATAAAAGAAGAATTGTATCTTCTTTCAAAGGAAGAAAAAGAATGTACCATTAATTTAGAAGAAAATAATAAGAAACTGAAAGAAATTGAAAGAGTACAGAATTATAATAAAAATCTTTTTTCACCGGTCAGACCCAATCAGAGAGAAAATGAT
>DUNZ01000230.1 GCA_012839085.1 Clostridiales bacterium | reverse complement strand
TTACCTTGCATGTAAACCTTGGACTTTCTCTAAGAAAAACTTCTAGAGCACTTAAGGATTTATATAACATCGATATATCTCATACGATGGTTGCCAACTATGCAAGAACTGCCGCAACTGTTATTAAACCTTTTGTTAATCATTATGACTACAAACCATCTCATAAATAAACAAGGCCACTAAGGCGTTATACGGGTTCTTGGTTCCAACCACCGACAATACTTTATTCGAAATTGAAATCGTCGCCACACTTTGATCCATGTATTTCGCTAATATAGAACCTAATAAAAAATATAGCGAAATTTGATGCAACAAACCCAGCAAGTGCCGTCATATAAGAATTTTCTTTTCCAAATACGGTTTCTAGTATAGGAACATCGTTAAACAACAAGATGACAATGGTTGCTATGGGTGCAGCAATTATGATATTGAACTTTTTAGTAATGAAGAGAATAATCGTTAATATCCCCATCAATATTCCCAATATACCTAATATATCCACTCTATTTACACCTTTATTCCTCTCTAGTTGTTAAAATGCTAGTAAACAGCTCTATTGGTATCTCTCAATCTTCTTAAAGTTTTAGTTACTTTTTAGTAGCTTGTTACTTATTTTAAGTATATAATATAACTTTACTACTATTATGTCAATATGTAACGTATTCCATACTTAAAATAATTAATTGTTTCCTAATGGAGATCTGGATTACAATATCCGCATTTTCATATATCTCTCCAAGACTAGACAACGCCTTAGCATCCATCCGAATTCACAACATCAGCATTTGCCCCCTGTCTAAATAGATAGATACTCCACTTTTTATATTCCTTACTAAGAAAATAGAGGTTTTCATTATAAAAATAAAAGGAGCCTTCGCTCCTAGCTTAATCCGCTAAAGCAAAGACTCCTTTTTTCATAATACATAGCAAAATCTTTTACTTAGTTTAGTATCCCATAACTCTCCACTCAATAATTCCGGTTCCCAGATTATTTCGATGCATAGTAATTCTAATTGCTCTTGTAATAATTGGTCTTGCAAATGTAGTTGTATTAAATGCATCTACTTGATTTCCATAACCGGAACCATCGGTAATCATAACCCAGTTACCATTTGCATCCAGATATTCATATGTGTAGCTGATTGGGACTGCTACACCAATCCAATCTTCAATGCCTTCACCATTATAAATTGGATCTCCTTCTCGGTTATCATAAAAGAGAATACTCGATGAACTTATGGTCTTAGGACTAGTCCATGTTAAAGTTACGGATTGTGAGGCATTACTGCCCCAGTTGCCGTATACCGATGCTTGGGTTCCATCTGGTGGAATATTGGATTTATTGTTGGCTGATACTAAGCCATCATTTACTGCAGCTACAGAATTCCAGCTAGAAGTATAAGTAGATGATGCTGTAGCACTTAGGGCGATATTTGTTAATGTAATATCTCCATTACTTTCAATCAAGGCTTGAATAGCTGCATTTAGATTACTGGTTGCCGTAGATATATCCCCTTCTGTTGCACTATCATTTTCATAGCAGGAAATTGCCGCCTGATAACTATTGATAAATGTAGTCCATTGCTCGTTTGTTGCATTGGGATAATCACTTCGCTCCATAGTACTGGCTTGCTCAATCAAGGCTAGCAAACCACTTTTATCATATTTTACATAAACCGTACAGGTCGCAGCCAAATCACTTCCACTAATAGTGCCTGTAATCGTAAAGTTGGTAGCTGTCGTTAATAAGTTCGGATTAATTGCTTCCCAGGTTACAGGTACTTGCCCAGTAGTTCCATTTTGATAGGTTACCGTTACATGGGTCGGCAAAATAGGTTGAACATTTACAATGGTTTCAACACTGGTAGGTGCAACGGATACAATATTTCCTTGGGGATCTTGTGCAACTGTTCCAATTACTCTAAATTCCTTAATACCATTCCAAACGCTGGAAGAAGCCTTTGTCATAACAATTCGGAATTTTGTAGTTGTAACAGGGGTAAAGGTTACTGTGTTGAACCTTGCATTATTCTTACTATAGGTAGATGGATTTTTAACATCTTCATAAGCATTGGTTGCGGAGTTATAATATTGGTATCGATAACTTCCTGGTAATCCAATACCACCACCGTCGTTGTAAAAATAGGTACTAGCACTGGAAATCGTAGCCGGACTGGTCCAAGTATATTCTACATAATACTCTGAATCCGGTCCACCCCAGTTACCGTAAGCTATATCCCCTTTATTATCATCTTTCGTTGCTGCTAATGGAATATATCCATCATTTACTGCAGCAAGGTTTTCCCAAGGAGAAACATAGTTTGTGGATGCTGTTGCAAGTCTAGCTATATTTATATATTCTAAGTTATTCGCAGCTGCTTGCAATTGCTGTGTGATTGCGGCTATTTGACTCTCAGTATAATTACCACTATTTATTAAATTCTTTGCATTGGCAATTACTTGTTGTAAATTGTTCCAGCTACTAGTAGAGAAGTCATCGGTATTGATGGTTAAATATGTGGTATTGGAGTATTTATTAATAATCTCCAAAGCGGCATCGACACTTACATATACTGTAATGGTTACTCGTTTTGTCGTGGATAATTCTCCATCACTTACCGTAAAGTCAAATACATAGTCCCCTACTTGATCAAAGGAGGCTTGTAACTTTGCATCGGTATAACTGCTAGCTGAGACATTTCCATTGGATGGCTTTGATACTAAGGTCCATTGATAGGTATTGTTACCATTTGGTAGACCATCATCAACAACCACTGGAACTAGATTTAAAGTTTCATTTAATGCTACTGATATTTGGTCTTCCATATTGATTACAGGTGCTGTATTTTCTATGGATAAATCCAAATTATTAAAGTAAACCTGTAATTCCGTAAGGGCTGTGGAAAAACCATTTTTATGAGTAATTTCTACCTTGAAATACCTCGTATTTACTGGTAAAAACTCCACATTGTTATAATTATCTTTTACAAAGAGTGGGCTTCTAATTTGTCCAGCAATTGGTTGCCATGTCCCTTGTTCGTCTCGATAATACAATTCATAGCTTTCTGGTGCCGCATATCCGTTCTTTAATCGATTATTGAAGAAGTATAGCTTCACATTATCTATGGTTTTATTTGAACCAAAATCAAAGGTAATGGAATCCTTTGCATTACTGCTTCCTTTAAATGAAGTAATATAATTTGCCACATTGATTGCTTCATTGTCCGTAACTGCCGTATCTCCATTTGCTAAGTTTCTAATATTGGAGGCACTATTTACACCGGTTGCAGTTATGGTGGTAGTAGATGCAGTGGCTAAATTCACACCATCATTTACAATATCCACTCCTGCCTTATTAAACATATCCACGATACGTTCATTGTTAGCAAGGGAGATTTCATTGGCAGTTTCAAAGGATACTGGTGTATTGATCTGAAATAATACCCTTGCATTGGCATTATTTCCAACAGCACCGGCAACATCTCCTGTGGGAAAGCTTACTTTACCTGTTGTTGGATCAAAGGTTAAATGTACCATGGAATCTACCGTAAACATTCTTACCCCATCGATATATAAACTGTATCCTGTTGGTATTCCATTATACTTTGCTGGTTTTGAAGGGTCTTGCCAAATGATGGATAAGTCTTTTCCGTGATAGCGAATATTATCTACCGCAAAATAATCATAATCCACACCCAAGGGCCATAATTCAATAATATGATCTGCTCTTGGAACTAAACCAGCAACATCTTCAATTACGGTATAATCCATCATTCCAAGGGTATCATGGTGAATCCATGCACGTACCAGATTTCCTGTGGATCTTGGAGGATTTGTTTTTGTCCAATTGATACCAAAGAAGTAATTCTCTAACCAGAAGAATTCATTGGCATCTAGGTGGTCGGTATTACCTGGTTCAACTGTATGAAGCCAAGCCCCCCAATCCAATAAAGTCTTATAGGTATCTGCCGTAATATTACTAACTGGATATTCTCGCAAGGATTTTCTTAATACATTAATATAGTTACCAAAATTACAGAAAGCTAATTGATTGGTACCATAGGCGGTAGCACTACCATTGATCCATGCTTGAATTCTCTTTTCTATACTGGTTTGATCTGCTGTAAAGAATGGGAATATAGGATAATAATTTGGATCTGCATAATCGTATAGTTGAGTTAAATATTTTGGATTATAAGCAGATTCTTTTGCTGTTGGAACAACTCCAAAGCTAAATGCAAATAAATTATTATCTCTCCAAGGATTCATTAATCCCGTACTTGCTTGTCTATGAAGGAAACTACCCGAACCATTGGTATCTGGTATTCCATCGTTATCAAAATCATTCCCATCAAACCACAAGTCTTGTAACATGGCTGTCCGAATTTGGTTGGCTTTGTTATACATTTCATTGGCTAAAGCGGTATTTCCTAATGCTTCATACATCTGCGCAGTTGCCAAAGCATTGGCATAGTTGGTAGAGGAACCGTCCACACGAGCAAAACTACCACCGCCATTAAAATGCATGGAAACCGTATCCCCATCGTTACCTGTCATTGGTCCATGGTTGTAAAATACTAGATTGTTATTATCATATCTAGTTCCATTTACTCCAAAGGTGGATAAGGTACCATAGACATCATCTCTTGCCATATTTGCAAACTTGCCTAGAATTTCTCTTCCTCCACCATGGATTTTATAGGCTTCCCAACCGACTTGAGATATGTTTTGCATCATATCCCAGGTCCAGGTATTGGGTCTTCCCGGATTATTCTTATAGTTGCTCCCTTCGGAATATTCTCCTTGAGATAACCAAGTTCCATAAGCATACAGAGGGTTTCGTAACCATTTTAAATCCTGTAAAGCCCAAGCAACACTTACGGTAATACCATTGTTGTATCCCAATACCCCTTCCATATTCATGGGGAATTGCCAGTCGTTGCCTGGAATGTTTGCATCTAATAAATTAAAACGATTACACCACCAGCGATAATATAGTACTTTCTTTACGTTCTTATCTGGTATATCAATATAAGGAATGTTTTCTGACCACCATTCGTTATATTCAATTACATGGGTGCGAAATGCTTGGTCATTGGATGTAAATGCTTTGTAGCGATCATAATCAATCTGAGATTGTGGAATTTCTTCCGCAATCCAACCCATAACCACCTTTTGGGATATGGTTTGATTTGGACTTAAAGTTATGGTTCTCGATAATCTTCCAGAAGCCGCCTGCATATTATCTCCACTTAAGCGAACATCCACATAACTCATTGCAGTCACATAATTGCTTAAGGTTCCTGTTCCCACCATCAGTGGAGCCGCTACTTTTTCACCATATAATTCGTTACCACTTACTGTAGTAGCAAAGGGTGAAGTAACATTGAGTGTGATTGTTATAGTGGAAGATGAGGTGTTTTTAATATCCAATAAGGTCACTGCCGTATTTCCATAGGTGATAAATTTTCTAGAATTCACTAATAAATTGTTTGATGTGTATGTATGATTAGCATGACTTGGATAATTTTTTCTTAAGTTTTTTGATTCCGTTAAGGTTTGTCCAGTAATGTTAATGGTATACATACTGTTTTGATTGAGGGTATCTGCATAGTATACTTGTCCTACAAATCCTAGCTTAGAATTATCTTGGGTTTTCATGTAGAGTGCACTACCCCTACTAAATAGGGTGTTTGCCGTAACATCATCGTATTGATCATCAGGTATAATTCCCTCATTTACTAATAGTTCATCAATCCATGGCAAATCGGAAACATTCTGAGCTAGATTAGCCTTGTCTAAGGTTTGAATTTCTTCGAGCATGTCTCCAATTCGTGTGCTATCATAGCTTATTCCTTCGTTTGGAAAGCTATTAGAAGAATTCCAGACAGGTTTCCCATGATCGGTTCCTTTACCACTATGGTAAAAGTTCATGGTGTAATTTCCATAGGCTACAGTTTGCCCTAGACTTGTCATTAGTAGTGTGAAGACAGAGAAAACACTTAATTTCCTCATGAAACCTTTACGTAATTTCATAAAAACCCTCCTTTATATAATAATCATTCTTATAACAATATGAAATAAGAATGTTGGTTACGGGTTTTACTTAAACTGCGTTCCCTGAAAGTCTACCGATTCCCCTTCAATCAACTTACAATCTGCAAAATGTATCAAATCTTCTTTTTCTGTTAATCCATCTTCAATTTGTTCAATCAGCCGCTTTGCAGCAACATATCCTATTTTATGCAATGGTAACTCAATGGTTGTTAATGCGGGTCTTAACACCATAGAAATTTCACGATTATCAAAACCTACAATGGAAATATCTTTACCAATCAATAATCCATGATCACTACAATAATCATAGGCTCCTGCTGCCATCATATCATTCATACAAAATATTGATGAGATGCCCTTTTGATGAAGCTTTTCCATTGCGATATAGCCACTATCTCTTTCCCAATTTCCTATTTCTATAATGGAATTATCGAAGGCTATTCCCGCTTCAAAGAGCGCTTGTTGATAACCTAATAAACGAGATTGGGTATGATAACTGGAAAACTCCCCACTAATAACACCAATTTTGTCATGACCTGCATCAATTAAATATTTCGTTGCCAAATGTGCTCCATGACGGTCATTAATAACAATATTTACTTTATTGTTAGCAAATCCATAGGCAACTACAATGGGTTTTGGAAATTCATTCGGTATACAATATAGATTTCTCTCATGACCTCCTACGTAAATGATTCCTTCCACTTGCATGGATAGGGTTTCCCAAAACTCTTCTTCCACTTGTTTATAGTACCCTTCATAAGTATAATAATTGGGTCCAAATTTTTTATAAATACGTAAATTATTTAATATCAGTTGATAGTTTTTCTCTTCACAGTATTCATTGATGCCATCTACGATTTCTGGTGTAAAGAAAATGGTTAAATCCTCCGTGATAACCCCAATGGTTTTATTGGTTTGTTGTTTTAAATTTTTTGCGACTCGATTGGGCCGATAATTCATTTTTGAAGCCATACTAAGAACCAATTTTCTTGTCTCTTCACTGGCTCCTTTTTTACCGTTCAGTATATTTGATACAGTGGCAATCGATACATTACACGCTTTGGCAATATCCTGTATCTTGACCATTTTACTTCTCCCTCCTGAAACGCCAAACTTTCTAAAAGAAATTTTGACTATTCTCTGTGATTTTAAGAACATTAACCTTTAATACCAGTAAACGTAATTCCTTCCGTAAAATATTTGTTTCCTATTAGGAAGAATAAGAGACAAGGAGAAGTAACAATAATGGCTAATGCCATAACTTGCTCATAGTTGCTGATTTTCATACCATTCACTATGTATAATCCTAGAGTCAATGTATAAGATTTTTCTCCTTGCAAATAAATTAGCGTATAGAAGAATTCATTCCAACTATTAATAAAGCTAAATAAAGCCACAACGATAATTGCTGGTCGAATTAAAGGTAACATAATTGTTGAATAGATTCGAAAATGACCTGCTCCATCCATTCTAGCAGCTTCGTCTAACTCTTTTGGGATGGTAACAAAAAATTGACGAAGTAAAAATAAGAAGTATGCATTACCGCCCGAACATAAAAATGCTGGTACAATTAAGGGTAATTTCCCATTAAACAAAGCATCTGTTCCAACCCAACCAAATTTGGTATAAAGGGTATATTGAGGGATTAAGGTAACAGCACTTGGTAGCATCATAGTACTGATAATACAAGCAAACCATAGTTTCTTTAAAGGAAACTCAATTCTAGCAAATGCATAAGCAGAAATACTACAGGTAATCACATTTCCAATCACATATGGAACTACAATAGATACCGAATTCCATAATTGTCTTCCAAAATCAATCCGTTCCATGGCCTTTGTAAAGTTAGAAAAAAGCATTTTCGATGGCCATATCACAGGTGGTCTTGAAAAAAATTGTGCTTTACTTACCAAGGAGCTACGAATCATCCAAAAGATAGGAAATGCTACAAGAATTCCAATCAAAGATACCAAAGCGATCAGGAGGAAATTGATTACTTTATATTTTTTCATTTTTTATAACTCCCTCCTTTTACACGCTTGATAGCGATATTTTTATCACCATCACCCATAATGCCACTGGTTCTAAAAATAATTAATGCTAAGGTACTGGTAATTATAAATACGATCCAGGCTTCTGCGGATGCCAATCCTTTTAATCCTACATCTTTGAAGCTATGTTGGTAAATCATAACATTCAAAAAGTAAGTCATCCGATCTGGTCCCCCATTGGAAGATAATGCAACACTTTGGGTAAAGATTTGTATTGATGTCACCATACACATAATACCTTGAAAAAATAATACAGGTTTTATGGACGGATAAGTAACTTGTTTAAACTGGTGCCAACTATTTGCCCCATCCATTTTTGCAGCTTCGATTAACTCTCTAGGTACATCTTGTAATGTAGCCAAAAATACGACTATGGTTCCCCCGCAAGTCCACAAACTCATAGTAAATAAGACAACAAAAATCAATCGTTTATCACTAAGCCACTCTTGGGGAGTCCCACCTATATATAAAAGAAGTTGGTTTATTAATCCACCTTGCGCTTGATTTTGCATTAATAATTTCCACAATATTGTGGTCGATAACATGGGAATAACACATGGCAAATAAAATATGGCTCTTAATAAATTTCTTCCTCTGAAATTTCGATTTAACAACAAAGCAATGGATAAACAATATAAAATAACAAGAATAACATTCACAATGGTATAAAACAAAGTTACTTGTAAGGATTTTATAAATTCTGAACTAGGATTAAAAAATATGTACTTATAATTATCGAAACCGATAAAGGTCAATTGACCCTTCCCATCAATCTTATGAAAACTATAACGTAAGCTTTCTAACATTGGATAGATTGTTAGTAATAAAAATCCGATAATCGCTGGTGCTGCAAACAAATAACCTGTAATGGCTTCCTTTCTTATTCTTTTGCTTTGCATTATCTCACAGCCTTTCTAATAGTATGGCGTTCTTATAAAATAGGTCATTGAATATTTATTCTTTTATTCAATGACCTATTTTTCTCAACTATTTTTGTAAAACATCAGATAGCGAAACTATTCAACAGTGCCCGATTCAAAATGAGCTTTAATTGCTGGCATACATAAATCAAATGCTTCTTGAACAGATATTTCACCACTCAGTGCTTTATCAATAAACTTGGTATATTCTGTATTCATTTTGTTGTAAGCAGGTACATAGTATGCTGGCCATTGAATAATGGAACCTTCTGTTGTTGAGTAACTTAAAATCGTTTCTACTGCATCTTTTTGAAGGTCTGCTGTCCAACTATCAATTAGAGATTGATCTGTATAATAAGCTGCTTCATTTGGTAACCATGCACCAGTTTTTATTAGTTCAAGGTTCTTTGCAGGATCTACCATGTATGCATAAAATTCTTTTGCTGCTTCTAAATTCTTTGATGTATTATATACTGCCATAGGTGCTCCACAGTTCATAGTTACTGCTTCTTTCATAGCAGGTAATACACCAACACCAACATTGATTCCTTCAATTGCAGGGATATTTGCTAAATCCCAGGATCCATTGGTATACATAGCGTAACCGCCACTACCAATCGCTGCATCTACTCCACCAATGGCGGATGCAAAGGTATACATAGCTGGGCTAGCTACATTATGCTTGTATACTAAATCCACGATGTTTTGTAGACCTTGGGCGGATTCTGGTTTATCCCATAAAAATTCAGTACCATCGGCATTCACAACACCGCCGCCATTGGCATGAAGTGCCCAGAATTGATGGAATGCCATTAAGCAGTTAAATCCAACGCCATAAGTTTGAATTTTACTTGGGTCAAAACCTTCTTCTGTAGCGTTTTTACCATTAATGTCTTTGGTTAATTTTTTGGCTACTTCTACAAACTCATCCCAGCTCCACGCATCTTCAACTTTGGTTGGGGGATAAGAAATACCAGCCTCATCAAACATATCCTTGTTATAATATAAGAGCACTAATTGATTGGATAGACCAACACCAATCGTTTTTCCATCAGGATTTTTTACGGTTACTGCTTGTAATTTTTCAGGAATTTTACCGCTGGCAATCAAATCATCGATATCCGCTAATATTCCCATCTCATCATATTTCATAATATCGCCTTCACCAATATAACTTACATCTGGTAAAGTATCCGATTCCATACGTGTCTGAATATATGTATCAAACGATTCGTCTGCTGGAAGTGCTTCTGCATCAATATGAACTCCTGTTGCTTCTTCATAAGCTTTTACTGCATCTTCCACTAATTTTTTCTGAACACCATCGGCCCAATATAAAAATTTGAGCGTTATTTTCTCTTCCGTATCTTTATCTTTTTGTGCATCCTTATCGTCATTTCCCTTATCTTTTTGTACGTTTCCCTTGGATTCTGCCTGACCTGAAGTTTGCTCATCGTCTTTTTTGCATCCTACGATAACAAATACCATAATCATTATCATTAGTACAGCCAATAACTTTTTCATACTTCGAATCCTCCTCTTATTAAACGTTTTAGTAAAATCACTTTACTAAGTATATTTTCCTCTAAAATTAAAAGGAAAAACTTTATTTTACTAAGATAGTAAAATGATTTGAAAAATTATTCAGTATTTTATACAATAATTTATCTCTTCATCCCTATCTTATGGTAATACTATACTATATTGTCCATTATTTGTTAAATCTATATGGGGTTCAGAATCTTGTTAAAATTTAATGATTCCTAATTTTATCTTTCTTTTTCTATATATTTCTAATATTTTCATAATTTTATAAAACGTTTTAGTTGAATTTAAGAAAAAGAACGCCACAGTGTGACGTTCTTCAAATACAAATATATTCGCTTTTTAATCATCAATATAAAATTTAAACATAGGAATATTTTCTAATACACAGTCTATTTTACAAGGTATTTTATCCGTTTTTTATTGCTCTTGTGGCATAGAATGTTGGCACATTATATTCATAAAGTCTGCCATAACCATTGGTATCTTGATAAATATCTGTTAGCATAAAGCCTGCTTTTAGCTGACCACCAATCTGTTCTTCTATGGTATGGGAGAACTGAATCCCCCAATTGTTTTTAATCGAGGCCTCGTAAAGCTCCTTATCTATGAGGGGATTAAAGGGCAACTTATGGACTACCATGGTTTCATCATCATCGAATAGATAATTGAATCCGTTATCAAGACCTGCCAGTAAAATTCCCCCTTTTTTCAATACTCTGTAACATTCTTTCCAAATAGGTAAAACAACCTCCACATAACAATTGGATACTGGATGAAAAATCAAATCAAAGGTCTCATCCTCAAAGGGCAAAGGCTTTGTCATATCAGCCCTAACTAACTCGATCTCATAATTTTCTCTTCTTGCCACCTCTTGTTCACTTAATAACTGCTTCTCTGAGTAATCAAGTACAGTGCATTTTGCTCCTAAGGCACTAAAGATTGGCATTTGTTGACCTCCACCAGAAGCCAAACCAAGGATTTTTGCATCCTTCATAGGGCAAAACCATTCTTTAGGAACAGGTTTTCTTGGGGTTAAAACTACCTGCCAATCATTATTTTTTGCCTTTTCAAAGGTTTCATGGCTGATTGGCTGTCCCCATTCCCATCCTTCCTCGATCCATTGATCAATAATCTTAGAGTTTGTTTTTGTATATTCGCTTTTCATTCTTCTTCCTCTTTTCTACTTGTTTAAAATATCCTCATGGCTTCTGGACTGGGATAATAACGCCAAACAAACTCTACCCATGGGGGTGCAATATTAGTAAAGTGTTCCCAGCTTCCAGCTTTAGCATCCGTATTATCGCTTTTCACTTCCGAAAAATAAGTAAGTAAAAACCCTTGATTAATTAGACTGTTGATTATTCGCTTAAATGTTTGTTTATATTCGATTGGCCTTTGAATATCTTTCTGAGCTTTATCGTAAACCCAGTCTTGATCCGGATAGGATGTAACAACTCCATTCTCATAAGGTGTTTTAAGAACATAACCCTCTCCGTTCCAATCGTAATGAGTCATTCCTGTAAAAAAAGGGTTGGCACACATCAGATAATAGAATCCAGCTTGTTTTATTACCCTAGATACTTCACTAAAAACAACTCTTGAATCTGGTACAAAGGTTAGGGAATAGGGTTGCCAAATAATATCAAAGTAATCATTTTCAAAACAGGACAAATCACGCATGTCCCCTTGATAGGTATTGATTGAAACACCGTAATGTTCTGCAGCCAACTGATCCCGTTCTAACTGGGACCAAGATATATCAAGCACTGAAACATTGGCACCCAATAAAGCAAATGCCGCCGACTGTTGTCCTCCACCACTGGCCAAACATAGTACCCTCATACCAGCTATGCACTCCTTAGAAATCCCCAGGCTTTCTAAACCTAAATATTCATAAGAACTTTCTTCATCGAGATTTAGTGCTGGACGGGTAAACAAGGCATTGGCTTTGGCCAACTCCTCCCATCGAGTTTCATTATATAGATACACCTTATCTTTCTTACAAAAACCCCTCCAGTATTTTATCTTTTCTTGTATAAGCGATTACCCCCAAGTATTCTTTATCATAGGATAATGATATCCTATTCATTATATTATTTTCAAATCCCAAATCCCTTTTACTAACTTCTATTATACTACAAATATCTGGATCATTTATATAAAAAGCAAAAAAAGAACAGGCAAATATTTATCTTGCCAGTTACCTTTAAAAAAATAGTCTTAAAACCATTCTAACAAGATCAACTTCTTAATACCTGCCTGTTCTTGGGGAAATTCATTATTCATCTTCTTTCCTTTGAGTCTGTGCTTTTTTACAAGCCGAAACAGCTCCTTCTATGGTATCTGCTGCCACTAAAAAGAGTGAATTATGGCAGAAACGCAAACCTTGAATTCCAGAAACTTCTTCCAAATCAGCATCCCGTAGCCCTGCCCACTCTTCTGGAAAATAAATTTTTAAGGCTTTGGGATCATCCTCCTCTGGATCTGGAACTCCTTGTGCATTATATCCACCTCGGTTGGATGGGTATATCACAAATTCAGCAGGAGAGTCATCGACATAGGATTTCCAAGGAGCAGATTTTGGTAAAATTAAAATATTGTCCTTCATATTATCTAAAGCTTCTTTTACCATTCCTTCAGCCCGCTTGATTGATTTGATACTTTCAAATCTGTTTTTTAATATAGTGAGGGCAAATAACTTCGCTTCCTCAAATGCTTCATCCTGGCTTTTCTCTGAATCCCAAGGAGGATTAAAGTCATCGATAATACTAGATAACATATTGTAGCAACCTGTATTATCGCATATATCAATCGGTTGTATAAAGTCTTTCTCAAATTTACTGGCATCCTTTTCGCCTAAAATTGTCATCCCATACTCTTCCCATAGAAGTCCAAATGCTGCATATGGTGTCCCATCCTCACGAATTTTCTTCTCCGTCTGATGATGATCAAACTCACCACCACCAATATCAAATACAATTCCCTCAAAATCTTCAGGAACAGAATTTCCACGAAGAATTTTTATTTGAGGATTAAGGTAGGTCAGTAATGCCGCTGCAAACACATCATCTGCATGAAACTTTCCGCTGTGGGTAAAAGCTATGTCAGGTAGATTCTCAGTCAAATGATTCGTCATATTATAGTCATTCATATTAAAATCCTTCTTTTTCTTTGTTAATGATTTTTAGTTAATGATTTTTAAATTATGATTTTTTATTAATGATTTCTTTGTATGATATCTTTGATACTATTTTTTAGTTATGATCTCTTTGTTATGATTTCTTACTTATGATTTCTTACTTATGATTTCTT
>DUNZ01000229.1 GCA_012839085.1 Clostridiales bacterium | reverse complement strand
GATGTATGCGATTTCCTACAAAGGGTGCAGGAATCGATGAGCCAAGAGCCATTGCCATGATAAGAGATTCGATAGAAAAAGGGGTCAATTATTTTGATACTGCCTATTTCTATCATGGAGGGAAAAGCGAAAGCCTCTTAGGAGAAGCCTTAAGTGGAGGCTATCGGGAGCGTGTCAAGATTGCAACGAAGTTACCACCTTTTATGGTAAAGAATTTGGAGGGAGCAAAGAAAATATTTGCTACCCAGCTGACTAAACTTAAGACAAGTTATATCGATTATTATCTTCTTCATATGCTTTCGGATAAGGTGACTTTTGACCGGATGGTAAGTATCGGGGTAATTCAATGGTTGGAAGAACTTAAAAAAGAAGGTAAGATAAAAAACTTGGGCTTTTCCTTCCATGGCAGCAAAGCGGATTTTGAAGAAATTATACAAGCATATCCATGGGACTTTTGCCAGATACAATATAATTATATGGATGAAAACACCCAAGCAACAAAATCCGGTTTACAATTAGCCCATTCATTCGGAATACCGGTGGTAATCATGGAACCTCTTAGGGGTGGAAGACTAGTGAATAATTTACCGGAGGAAGTAATCCAGGAATTTAAAAGGTATGACGAAAAACGTTCACCTGCCGAGTGGGCACTGCGTTGGATTTGGAATCATCCAGAGGTAAATGTGGTTCTATCGGGGATGGGTACGGAAGCACAGACTGAGGAAAATATCCAAATTGCATCGGATGCAAGAGCAAATTCTTTGTCGGAGAAAGAGTTAGAGATATTTGAAAATGTAAAAGCGATTCTTCATGAGAAAACTAAGATTCCTTGTACCGCCTGTGGTTATTGTATGCCCTGTCCTTCAGGAGTTAATATACCGGGGTGTTTTTCCGCCTATAATGATAAGTACCTGTTAAAAGGGAAAAGGAGTCGTTGGAAATACATGCAGGCCTTAGGAGTTATGTCAAAAAAACCATCCTATGCTTCGGTCTGTATTGAATGTGGGAAGTGCGAAAAACATTGCCCTCAAAACATAGCAATAAGAAAAGAGTTAAGAACCGTTAAAAGAGAGATGGAGGGTATACTATACCGACCAGCAGTAAAAATCGCTAGAAAGATCTTAAAGGTAGAGTAATAGCAATATTAGATCGATAATAAAATTTTGAAGCTTGATAAAAAAGCATGTGCTATTTAAGTTCTGTGTAAGTATGGAAGAAATAAGCCAGGTTAATATGCAAACATTAATCTGAATCCATTTAAAGAATCTATGATTGTTAACGGAAAACTAGAGGAAAGCGAATTATATATAACATATTGGTATTTGTTCCTTGGGTGTATATGTTCAAATCTTTAAGTCTGACTGGGTATATTTCAAAAATATATTACCAGCTTTTGTATTAAGTTTTACATTTGAAATGCTTCAATTTATTCTTGCAATTGGGGCTTCTCTGTTATTAATAAGATTGAAATCGCAATTGAAAGTATTGCATTCGCATTCATAATATT
>DUNZ01000041.1 GCA_012839085.1 Clostridiales bacterium | reverse complement strand
GCCAATGCATAGGAAATTTAGTTTATCTTCCATAGAATCACCCTGTAATAGTTTACTTGAATTGGTCATAATATATGAAACGAAGTGCATTTGTATCTTGACATTTTATATGCCAATAAAATACAATAAGATATAACAATTGTCACGAGGTTTTTCATTTAAACAAAGGAGGAATACCCATGGCTAAATTTGAAATGAAACCAGAATTTTTTACTGGAATTGATTTTATCGATCAGGAACACGCAAAGTTATTTTCTCTTGCTAATGAAGCATATGAATTATTAACCAATGACTTTATACCGGATAAGTATGATTACATCCTGGAACTAGTTAATGAGTTAAGGGATTATACCAAATATCATTTCACCCATGAAGAGGAGTATATGCAACAAATTGGCTACAGACGAATATTATCACAAAAAGTTGACCATATGGAATTTGTGGCAAAATTAGATGAGTATGATCTGACTACTATTGATGAGAACCAGAAGGAAGTTTTAATGAATCTTTTGGTTTATCTAAATGAATGGCTGATTGGACATATTTATAAAAAAGACAAACTAATTGCAGAAGAATAATAATATCTTATCTATGTTGATGATACAAAAAGTAAGCTAATCATATTGTAAATTTTATAATAGGATTAGCTTATTTCATTTGCTTTTGAATAAAATGGTATTTAGAAAGTAGTGTATGATATCGGTCGTGGGGAAGAAGTATAAGTAAATATCATGAAGTCGGGGGTTTTTTGATGAATTTTAAGGATGCATTACGAACATTAAAATTTAAGAAGAAGGAAGAAGGCTATCATCAATTATATACGGAATGGGGAGAAAACCTAGATCCTGCACATGTACTAGGAGAATATCCAAGACCTCAGCTAAGGAGAGATAATTATAGGATTCTAAATGGCTATTGGGATTATGCATTTACTAAGGATGCCATTAGACCTGAGTCCTTTGATGGGAAGATTCTCGTTCCATTTTCACCGGAGAGTGTTTTATCGGGGGTTCAAAGGCAGTTGCAACCAGATGAATATTTATGGTATGAAAGGGAATTCGAGCTTCCACAAAAGAAAGCGGAGGAAAGATGTATCTTACATTTTGGAGCCGTGGATCAGTATTGCGAGATTCTGGTAAATGGTTTTAAAGTAGCCAAACACTTGGGTGGTTATCTTCCTTTTTCTGTGGAAATTACCGATCAGATTAAAGAAGGTAGGAATATCATTACCGTAATGGTTCGGGATTATAGTGATACAAGCTATCATAGTCGGGGGAAACAAAAATTAAAACGGGGCGGTATGTGGTATACAGCACAAAGTGGGATTTGGCAAACTGTATGGATGGAATGGGTACCAATACATTACATAGAGAAGATAAAAATAACTCCTAATATCGAAGAAGCCATGGTAGAGGTTGAGGTAAAAATTCACAAAGATTTCTGGGAGGAAAATGAGGAAGATTCTACCGATGAGTTTTATCAAGTAGAAGTCTATAAAGATCAGGTGCTATTAAAAACCGTCCTAAGCAAACACTCTAATATTATTATTCCCTTGAATGATTTTGAATATTGGAGTCCTGAGAATCCAGTTCTTTATGATATTGTTATCAGTACCAATGAGGATCAGGTGGAAAGTTATTTTGCAATGCGGTGTTTCGAGGTAAAGAAGGATCATAACAATATTCCAAGATTTTATTTGAATCACAAGACATACTTTCAAAATGGACTATTGGATCAAGGCTATTGGCCCGATGGACTTTATACGGCTCCCAGTGATGAAGCCTTAATCTTTGACATTATGAAGGCAAAGGAACTGGGCTTTAACATGCTTCGAAAGCATATTAAAATTGAACCTTTACGATGGTACTACCATTGTGATCGCTTAGGGATGCTGGTTTGGCAGGATATGGTCAATGGTGGTGGCGATTATAATATGTTAACCGTAGGATATTTGCCAACCCTCTTTCCTGGGCTCTTCACCAATATGAAAGATAAGCACTATAAGCGTTTGGGCAGGGAAAATGAGATTGGAAGACGGGAATGGACAGCAGAATGCCAAAGTACCGTGGAACTTTTATATAATTGTCCCTGTGTAGCAGTTTGGGTACCCTTTAATGAGGGGTGGGGGCAATTTGATGCAGCTAAGGCTGTAGACTTAATCCGTGAGCTAGATTCTACCCGTCTAATTGATCATGCCAGTGGTTGGTTTGATCAAAAAGAGGGAGACTTTAAGAGCATACACAATTATTTTCACAAACTAAAGGTAACAGTAGAAAAACGTCCCCTTGCCTTGTCCGAATTCGGGGGATATGCCTGCTATATTAAAGATCATTCCTATTCCTGGCAGATCTATGGCTATCGGATTTATTTAACTCCAGAGGATTTTAACCGGGCATATCAAAAATTATATGAGGATGAAATCAGTAAATTAATTAAGAAGGGATTATCGGCTGCCGTATATACTCAACTTTCTGATATTGAGGACGAAGTTAATGGACTATTCACTTATGATAGGAAGATTTGTAAGGTTGACCCACTAAATACCGATATGTTTAAAATGTAATCTGAGAAAAATGAAAGGCATCTAAAAACTTTTACTTGGAAATTAGTTGGGACAATCATGATGGCAATTATGATGATAATCAACTATTCCAATTCATATGGCATTGATGATGAAAATCAGTAATTCCAATTCATATGGCATTGATGATGAAAATCAGTAATTCCAATTCATATGGCAGTGATGATGAAAATCAGTAATTCCAATTCATATGGCAGTGATGATGAAAATCAGTTATTACGATTCATATGGTGGTCATGTTGAATATCATTATTACAACCTTTTGAATAATGATAAATCATTTTAAAAACGATAACTATTATTATATGGAAGAAATCCATTTTAAAATTAATATGGGAGGGTGAGTGAAGTGGCTAAATTTGATGATTTAACCAGATTATTGGACTTCTTTGTCAGCAGAGGTTTGCCTGGATGTGGATGTGCGGTGGCACAAAGGGGAAAGATTCTTTATGAAGCTTATGTAGGTCATGGAGATATAAAGTCAAAGAAACCCGTCACATCGGATACGGTGTTTCGATTGTATTCTATGACAAAACTGGTAACATGTACAGCGGCTTTAAAATTATTTGAGCAGGGTAAATTTTTACTCCATGAGCCTTTGTATGAATATTTTCCTGAATATCGAGATAGTCAGGTGGTTATTAAAGAGCCCGATGGCTCTTATCATTTGAAAAAAGCTGAAAATCCAATTCTCATAAAACATGCCTTTAGCATGTCCCTGGGACTGCCTTATGCAATGTTTTCAGATACACCAACGGCGAAAGCCATGAAGAAGGTAACCGATGATTTACAAAAGAAGTATGGAAAATATGACATTGTTACCGAGGTAAAAGCCATGGGACAAGTTCCCCTTGAATTTGAGCCGGGAACTCGCTGGATGTACGGCTATGGTCATGATATTCTTGCTGCTTTGATACAGCTTGTTTCAGGTAAAACTCCAGGTCAATTTATGCAGGAAGAAATCTTTGATCCCTTGGGGATGAAGGATACTGGATATCGTTATAAGGATGATATAAAAGATCGAATGATAACCTACTATCAAAAAAATCCCGACGGTTCCTTGACAAAGACGGAAGGTCCCATGAGATTGGATGCATATCATGAGCCAGATGCCATTTATGAAGCTGGTGGTGTTGGTCTATATTCCACCATAAGAGACTACTTAAGATTTACACAAATGCTTGCCAATGGAGGTCATTGGAATGGAGAACAGATTATAGGGCGTAAAACCATTGATTTGATGAGATCCAATCAGCTGAATGATCTACAACTAAGAGACTTTACGAATTCCTATAATGCTGGCTATGGCTATGGATTAGGCGTTAGAACCATGCTAAATACTGCCCAAGGACATTCCAATGGTTCTGTAGGTGCCTTTGGTTGGACAGGCTTGGCTGGTACCTACACGGAGATTGATCCCAGTGAAGGGGTATCCATAGTTTATATGCATCAAATGGATCCCAATTTTGAGGAGTATCATCACTTACGAGTTCGAAACGTGGCATATGGTTGCTTAAAGTAATCATTCTAGGGACTTGTTATTATTCTCCCAATCATGAACTGACCCCTATGAATTAGATATCACTTTGAATGATTGAGATGATGATATAGGGTGACTGTATATTGTATTTTTAATTTTATAATACAAGCTAGATATAAAAATAAAAATGCCCCCATATGTTAGGGTGAAAATGTACTGACTTCCAATTGTTAAATGTTTGGTCTAACTTTTTGGGGTCACATCA
Source organism: Clostridiales bacterium (assembly GCA_012839085.1). Taxonomy (GTDB): domain Bacteria; phylum Bacillota; class Clostridia; order Lachnospirales; family Lachnospiraceae; genus Mobilitalea. The sequence continues at coordinate 9,512 of DUNZ01000041.1, read as the reverse complement.
TAAAACCTAATTTTATGGGGTATAATGCAATTTTAATAGCAATGAATTAGGCACAAATTTGTCTAATGTCTTCACTATTTAACGATTCCTTTTCCAATAGCTGGGCAGTGATTTTTTCAAGCAGAGACCTATTTTCTTTCAGAAGATTTCTTGTCTCATCATATAATTGATTGGTTAATTCTCTGCACTTGTTAATTGATATCTTATCTAGGCCTTCTTCTAATACTTTGATACTAAAGAGACCCATTTCAGGATCCATTCCAAACTTATTAACATAATCGATTACTAGGGATGATGCCTTCTGGATGTCATTGCTGGCTCCCGTAGTAATTTCCCCTTCTCCAAAGATTAATTCCTCAGCCGCTCTTCCGGCCAGTAGTACTTGAATGTTGGACAGTAACTGGCGTTTGGATTGATACATGGTATCTTTTGGAATACTTAAGTTAAAGCCTCCAGCACCACGAACACTGGGAATTATGGTTACTTTAGAGATAAAATGATCTGGAAGAAGTAAAGTGGTTGCCAAGGCATGGCCTGCTTCATGGTATGCCGTAATGCTTCGATCTCGTTCTGTGATATAACTTCGATCGGTTTTTGGAGCACCTGCAATGACCGTATAGAAGGCCTTTTCAATATGGTTTTTATTAATTACTAAGTTACTTTCGTTTGCGGCATTGATAGCAGCTTCATTTAAAAGATTTTCAAGCATGGCTCCAGAAAAATACACCGTAGATTTGGCAAGTTCGTCTAAATCAACATCATCGGATAGGGGTTTTTTCTTGGCGTGTAAAGAAAGAATCATTTTTCTGGAATTCATATCGGGAAGACCGATTTCAATTTGTCGATCAAATCTTCCGGGACGAAGGAGAGCTTCATCTAAAGTATCTAGGCGATTTGTTGCACCAATAACAAGGATTCCTTGGTTCTCATGAAAGCCTGACATTTCCGTAAGCAAGGCATTCAAGGTCTGATCCCTTTCATCATTGCTGGCCGATACATTTCTTGCTCTCATTTTACCAATGGCATCGATTTCATCTATGAAAATGACAGCTTTTTCACTCTTTTTTGCTTTGTTAAATAAACTCCGGATGCGGCTGGCACCAACGCCCACATACATTTGGACGAAATCGGAACCACTCATGGCATAGAATGGCACATTAGCTTCTCCAGCAATTGCTTTGGCCATCAGGGTTTTACCGGTTCCTGGTGGGCCATAGAGCAAAAGACCTCTCGGCATTCTGGCACCTACGGAAGCATATTTATCTGGCTCTTTAATAAATTGAATGATATCCTCCACCATGGATTTGGCTTCTACATTGCCAGCTACCTGGGCGAGAGTGATTCTCGGTGCCTCTTGGGATAAGGCTTGTCTTTTGCTTTTTATGAGTGAAATTTTCTTTTTGTTAGCATTTTTAATTAATGGATTTGAATTACCGCCCTTGCGACTATACCAAAAGATTCCTCCAATGATTGATACAATTAGAATAGACTGCATTGCTTTTGATGTATCATCACCACGATATTTTACTGAGATATCATGGATCAACAAATATTCTATAAAATCTTCTGTTTTAGGATTTGGTACCGTATATTTTATATTAGGCTGATCCTTTAAAATTACCTCAAAGGTATTACTGTTTTCTGGTAAGATAGCATCACTCACCTTGTGCTGCTGGACAGCTTCTAAGAAGGTGGGGTAGGACATTTGGTGTTCCGGCTTTTGAATAAAATAAACACCGGAAAGGATTGCACCTAATATTAGGAAGCAGGAGAGGATGATTACAACTACTTTTTTCATGGATTCCTCCTTGGTCTTTATGAGTCTTTTGCATCATCTATTATTGTATCGCATTATTTTACAATAATCTACAATTAATAAATGGAAAGAAAAATAAATCCCATACTTCGAAAAGTAAGGGATTTAGGAAAGGATTATAATTCAGTTGGTTCGAACCGCAACCGTACCTTAGGGAGTTTTGGAATTACAGTATAGTAGTTTTCTGCCCAATCCTCTCCCTGAGATGGATCATTTTCTCCAGAAGCGGGAGGAGCAAAAATATTGAGATGAAGTTCACTGTTTTCTTTGATTGATTTATCAAAGAAGGCTGACATTAAATCAATTACTTTTACCCCTGGTGCTTTATAGAACCAGCGGCCATTAATCTCCATCATAAGATTTAATTCTTTTAAATCATCATCAAAAACAACCTCTGCAAAAACCGGATCTTTTTCAAAGAATAAGGGAATGGATAAGCCAGTAGCATCCTCGGAGCCACCCCATCTTAATTTTGCTGGAAACGTGATTTCTTCGCCTTTCGTAAATACTGGACTAAAATATTCATCATGAATAATTTCTTTGTAGGCCTTCAATAAAGGCTGTTCAATTCCCACTTCCTTATTATTGGGGTCGGTAATTTCTAATCCTAAGCGTCCGTCATCCCGGAATTGATAGAGGGTAAAACCGCTGAACCAACTAGCAGGCTCTTCTTTAATCATCTTGCAGAAGTCCTGTACCATTTTTACTTGATCATAAGGACCGGTAACATCACCATCTGCGTTGAACTCTGACATGACCATGGGTTTGGGGATGCCATCATTCAGATATTTAAAACGTTCAAAGCTTCGTTTGGTTAATTCATAGGTTTTTTCAACCGTATCTCTTTTGTGTGAGCTTCCACCACGTTCTGCCACATCATAAGGCCAGCCCCAATGTAAGGCCATGTATTTGTCAACAGACCAAATATCTGTTTCCCGAACTGCTTGTGTAAATTCTGCCTCTTTCTCCATTTCTTCTTTATCCAGATGTTCAATACCGCCGATGCATAGAATGGTTTTTACATTAGGAGCATGTTTTTTGATCAATCTGTGAAAACGAACATAGAAATCAGCCACTTCTTGATAACTGCATCGTTTATTAAAAGAAAACCAGTCTCCCGTTGCCTCATGGTTGATTCGAAGCATTACCCGACCAAAAGTACGTAAATCCTCGCAGATGGCTATTAAATGTTCATCGGTAACATGGGGATCGATGGTTAGGGTAAGAAGAACATCTTGCCCATGGCGTCGGATATCTCGCATAAAAGTAAATGGCTCATCCTCCCGATTGCCTCCTATGCCGCCTTTGTAGGGGAAATAATCATCATAAGGGTAGTCCCAAGCAAAGGATACATCATCGCTGGCATGGGCTATGCTAGCACGAACCGGCCATCCCTCATCCAGAGGGTAGTAGCAATACATCAGGCTAATAGCACGGTGGGGTCTACCAAGTTTGTGTAAGATATAGTCCTGATTTACATACTCACCACGTTCACTACCATCACCCAAATCCACTGCACATTTGGCAGGACCCATATGAAGATGGAATGCCTTGATTAGCTCACTCATTTCGTTAACCTCCTAATTAATATGATATATTGTATTTAATAAACAAGTTTAGAGAGAAATTTTATTACATATTTTTAATGAAATAAAGAAAACAGTGGATAGCTTCCACTAAGTTTTGAAAGTTATATGTAAATCTTTACAATATAATTTGAGTATAACACATGGGGTTTTTGCTGACAATGTACTATATTATTTAGTCAATGTACAAACTGGTAGAATAGTGAATATTCCGATTGGTAGGATAGCAAAAGGGAATGGAAGAGATGGGAAAAATAGCGTGTGTACAGATCGGTAGGATAGAAAAAGGGAATGGAAGAGATGGGAAAAACAGCTATAGACTGGTGGGATAGTACAAGGGAATAGAAGAGATGGGAAAAATAGCGTGTTTACAGATTGGTGGACAGTACAAGGTAGTAGATGAGATGGATAGAAGAATAGTAAATGTATTGATTGATTGGACAGGAAAAGTTACTAGGATATAGAAATAGATTAGCGAAGATACGAGTAGACTGGAAAGTAAAGGATCATAGAGCATTTGAATAGACTAGCGTATGTACGGATTGTTATAATAGTAAAGCTAGAAAAATGATGAAATTGAGTAAGAGAAAACCCCAGAAAACTTAGATTTTCTGGGGCTCTCCTTAAGTTAAAGGTTGGCGCATTGAAACTTAATTGTATATAGAAAGGTTGATTGAAAATAAACAAATTAAATATTTATCTTATCTCTGAACTCTACCTGAGCCATCGCCCTGTGCTAGCTTCAACACTTCATCTACAGAAACCATATTGAAGTCACCCTCAATGGTATGCTTTAGACAACTTGCGGCTACTGCGAATTCAATGGAATCCTGAGAAGATTTGTTGTTTAAACAAGCATAAATCAGGCCTGCTCCAAAGCTATCGCCACCACCTACACGGTCAACGATATGGATTGGATATTTCTTACTGAAATAATAATCCTCGCCATCAAATAGCATAGCGGACCAATTGTTGTCGTTAGCAGAGATGGATTCACGTAGAGTAATAGCAACTTTTTTAAGTCCGAAACGATCAGCTAATTTTTTAGCAACCTCTTTGTATCCTTCACGGTTTAATTTACCGGTAGTTACATCGGTTCCGGAAGAATGGATATCAAATACATCAGCAGCATCTTCTTCGTTAGCGATGCAAACATCAACATATTCCATTAATTTAGCCATTACTTCTCCAGCTTTTTCTCTGGTCCAGAGATTTTTACGATAGTTTAAGTCACAGCTAATGGTAATTCCTCTTTCTTTAGCAGCTTTACAAGCATCCATACAGATTTCTGCTACATTATCTCCTAAGGCTGGAGTAATACCTGTAAAATGGAACCAAGATACATTTTCAAATATACGATCCCAATCAAAATCTTCTTTAGTAGCAGTGGCGATGGAAGAGCCGGCTCTATCATAAATCACCTTAGAAGGACGTTGGCTGGCACCTTTTTCAAGATAGTAGATACCCACACGATCTCCTCCGCGAACAATATTAGAGGTATCTACGCCGAATCTGCGTAAGGAGTTTACTGCAGCCTGACCAATTTCATGTTTTGGAAGCTTGGTAACAAAGCCGGCATCTATGCCGTAATTTGCAAGAGATACAGCAACATTAGCCTCGCCACCACCATAAGTAGCAGTTAAAGTGTCAGCCTGTACGAAACGATAATATCCTTCTGGAGCAAGTCTTAACATAATTTCACCAAAGGTGATAACTTTTTTTGACATAATTGAATCCTCCTTTTATTTTTGTACTAAATGGAGAGCAAATCCACCAATTTCTTTCTTTAAATAAATGGCAACAAGATTGCCTTTTGCATCATATTTGGCAGTGCTCTGATCAAATTCATATCCACGAGTTTCTAAATAGTAAATTGCTCTATTAATATAATTTGTTTGAATTGCAATATGGCCATGGCTGCCTAAGTAAGGGGACTTCATAACCTCGATCCCTGTACCAGCAAAGATGGAACTGTTACCAACCTTTTTCGTGAACCCGAATAAGGACTCAAAGGAGTTAGCAATTTCATCTGCTTCATCTTCGTTATTTGCATTGAAGCCAATGTGGCGTAATTCAAATCCAAGCATGGCATTTACCGCTTCTTCGGTCATAGCCTTTATCTTATCGAATTCACCAGCAGCAATCATGTCCTTACTTACCATCCAGCTACCTCCACAGGCGATAATCTTCGGGAAATCAAGATAGGAAAGTAGGTTTTTCATATTAATTCCACCAGTCGGCATAAACTTGATCCCGGTATATGGGGCTGACATTGCTTTGATCATACTCAGACCGCCAGCTGCCTCTGCAGGGAAGAATTTTACCACTTCAAGTCCTAATTCTAAAGCTTGCTCGATATCACTAGGACTAGAGGTACCTGGTGTAATTGGAACTCCTTTATCTAAACAGTACTTAACAATTTTTGGATTAAATCCTGGACTTACTATGAATTTGGCTCCAGCTTCAACCGCTGCATCTACTTGTTCCGTAGTCAATACGGTTCCAGCACCTACTAACATTTCAGGGAATTCCTGAGATATTTTATGGATGGCTTCCTTCGCAGCTGCCGTACGGAAAGTCACCTCGGCACAGGGAAGGCCTCCTTCACAAAGTGCTTTCGCTAGGGGAATTGCATCTTTGGCATCATCAATAACAACAACCGGAACAATGCCTATCTTTTGAATCTGTTCTAATACTGGGTGCATATACTCATTCCTCCATTCTGCCATTCCTAGGCAAAATTTATTTTGTTATGTCTTAAATTTTCTTTATGTATAAAATTCACATTCAACGAAACCCTAATGTCCACTAATCTTCGGGCGGACCCGGGAATCTGGGAGGCTGGTGTGATTACCTCTCAGATTCCAGACTAAAATGGGCAGTAATAAAAGAGAAAAGCAGGTTTCGGTATACGAAACCGTGTTTCGTAATTAGTACAATTTTATTATAACTTATTTTTTTAAAATGTCAATGGATAAATAGTAAAAAATGTGTATATATGGATTTAAAATTGTTTTTTTTACAAAGCCGTGATAAAATTATAACAATATAACTTGGAGGTGTTTTTTTGGAGGAGACAAAAAATCCGGTTCAGTCCGCTGGTAAGATATTTCAGATAGTAGAAACCTTATCAGAAACTGGCCCCATAGGATTGGTGGAATTAAGCAAATTATTGGGAATTCATAAGAGTACTACCTTTCGTTTATTGAATTCCCTGATATATATGGATTATGTCAAACAAGATAAGCAAACCAGCAAATATATGCTTACCTTTAAAATATTAGAAGTTGCAGGAAAACTTTTAGATAAAATGGATATCGTGTCCCTGGTTCATCCCTACATTGTGGAATTAGCAGAAATCAGCAAGGAAACCGTACATTTAGTACAAAGAAGTGGAAACCAGACCGTCTATATCGATAAAGTAGAATCCGAAACAGGTTCCATACGAATGGTTTCAAGAATTGGAACCACAATCCCCATGTATTGTTCAGGTGTAGGAAAAGCAATTCTAGCTACTATGCCAAGGGAAGAAATTGAAGAGATATGGAAGAGTAGTAATATAGAGAAAAAAACACCCTTTACAATAACCCGATTTGAAAATCTGCTTTCCGTCCTTGATGAGGTTAAGAGTAAAGGCTATGCCTTGGATAATGAGGAAAATGAAGAGGGAGTACGCTGCATAGCGGCCAGTATCCCCAACAAGTCGGGTAGGGCGGAGTATGCATTTAGCATTTCAGCACCAATAAGTCGTATGTCCGATGAGAAAATAGAGGAACTCTCCAAGCATGTTTTAGAAATGAAGGAGAGGATTACCAGAGAACTTCGATATTTTACAAAATAAGTTTGATATTCTATAAAATAGGGATAGTTAAAGTATCATGTTAAAATCCCTATACCCCTGCATATATTGTACTAATAAAATCTACGCAGAGGTATCTATGGACAGTGGAATAGTGGATAATCAGCTCAATCTTGCTTTGGATGTACCAGAGTCCACCAGAGAGAAAACCTTGGATTTGGATGTTGGATACCAGCCAGAAACCAATACATGGGAGTTAATTGTGAAGTTCTCTGGCAGTCTAGCTCGGATTGCCGACGAGTTAGGGGCTCAGGTGGTTGAATTAATGAATGAGTATGCGATTATTACGATCTCGGAAAATATGATTGATCGTTTAGTACGATATGAAGAAATTGAATTTATCGAAAAACCAAAAAGACTTTTTCTTGAGGTAAATGAAGGACGGACAGCTTCTTGCATTAATCCGATACAATCCAATCCATATAATTTGTTTGGGAATGGAGTTTTAGTAGCCGTCATAGATTCTGGCATTGATTATTCCCATCCTGATTTTAGAAATGAAGATGGAACCACTAGAATTGTTGCCCTTTGGGATCAAACCATACCAGGAAATCCGCCAGAAGGATTTGTAAATGGAACCCTTTATACGAGGGAGCAAATCAATGAAGCCCTACAATTGCCAATGCCAGGAAGACTGGATATTGTGCCTAGTACAGATTTATCAGGTCATGGTACCCATGTGGCAGGAATTGCGGCAGGGAATGGAAGAGCCAGCAACGGAAGATTTCGAGGAATAGCATCTTCTAGTGAATTACTTATTGTAAAACTTGGTAGCTCTGTAGGAGATTCCTTTCCAAGGACACCACAATTAATGGAAGGCCTGGATTTTTGTGTCCGAACAGCGATTGAACTGGGTAGACCTCTAGCGGTCAATATAAGCTTTGGAAATAATTACGGCTCCCATACGGGAAGATCACTTCTGGAAAGTTATATTGATGATATAGCAAACATATGGAGAACATCCATTGTAATTGGGACTGGTAACGAAGGAGCAACCGGCAACCACGCCCAGGGAATCGTGCAAATGGGTAGCAATACAATTGTTGAATTATCAGTTAGTGATTTTGAATTTTCTCTCAACCTACAGATTTGGAAAAATTACTATGATCATTTTGATATTGTTATTGTTGCTCCCAATGGAACAAGGGTTGGACCTATTCCAAGAATCCTTGGTACGCAGCAATTTCGAATTGCCCAGACCACCATATTGCTTTACTATGGTGAGCCAACGCCCTACAGTCGACAACAGGAAATCTATATAGAATTTATCCCGGTAAACACCTATATTAATTCCGGTGTATGGAGGTTTGAACTGGTTCCCCGAAAAATTGTAGTGGGAAATTATGATATGTGGCTTCCCTCCGGTGGGGTAAAGAATCCCAGCACTAGGTTCCTACTTTCCTCCGAGTATACGACTCTAACGGTTCCTTCCACTGCATATCGAGCTATTTCCGTTGGAGCATACAATGCTTTTACCGATAGCTTAGCGCCTTTTTCGGGAAGGGGATTTACTCGAGATAATGGAATTAAACCAGATATCGTGGCTCCAGGGGTGAACATTAATTCCTGTTCTCCCGGAGGGGGATATACCATCCGATCCGGGACATCCATGGCAACGCCCTTTGTTACCGGAAGTGCTGCCCTTCTAATGGAATGGGGGATTATACAAGGAAATGACCCCTATATGTATGGAGAGAAATTAAAGGCCTATTTGATCGATGGAGCCAGGCCTTTGCGAATTGAAAACATTTATCCTAACCCTACCTTAGGTTTTGGGGCTTTGTGTTTAGAAAACACCTTTAACAACATGGTATTTAAATCTTAGAAATACAAATTAAAACAGGTATTCTATATATGAATATCATGGTTTATTAGAGCTGCGAAATGCTTCCTTTTGCCCGTAGGAAACATTCTCGTAGCTCTTTTGTTGTCCCATTGAAACAGGAGAAATTATTTTGCGACAGAATAAAAAGTTTTTGTTTCCACTGGATTTATTCGGCTCTTTGTCAAGTCTTGGGGTGTGATTCTATTGAATCATGCTCCATTACTGGGCTTAGAGCTGTTTTAATGCTTATAGTCTCTAAAGGCTAATTTTGAGCACACTAAATAAACCTGCCATATTTCTTAATTATTTTTCGTACTAGCCACATGTATGTAATATCCTATTTCTAAACCGCTCAAAGTTTCTTATGCCAAATGAAACCCTTTTTAGAACTTTTATCTTATTGTTATATCCTTCTGTAGTACCATT
>DUNZ01000002.1 GCA_012839085.1 Clostridiales bacterium | reverse complement strand
TTGGTGTATGGGTATTAAATTGGTTGTCGATAACTCAATTTTACCATAAATCAGTGAGGAGTTGTTATATTTTATTAAAAGAAATATCCCGTATTTATGCGGGCTATGGCGTTTCGCAAACGCCTATAATTTATTTAGGAATGAAAGGATTGTTGTTATGAAAAAATTATTATCGATTTTCTTAGCCTTTATTATATGTTTTGGTAGCAATAAAATAAGTTTTGCGGAAGAAATCGAAGAAATCAATGTAGATGAATTTGTCCATCAAAAAGCTGTTTCGCTATTACAAGAGGGATATAAGAATTACTATGAATTTACAGGAAGTAAAGCTACTCTATGTTGTAGACATAATGTTGATTCAAAAACACAGCTTACTTTTTTACTAGAAGTTAATGCGACATTATTGGCCGAGAAGGTTGAAGATCTTGATTATTTTCAAGGTATATTATCATATTTTAACATTGAAGTGGATGAATATAAGACTTATTCTAAAGAAAAAATTGAATCACTTATTTCTAAAAAGAATAATTTAAAAAATGAGACATATAATTTAAAAATGTTAACTTATATTGATGAAGTATATAATAATCTAGAACAATATATAAACAAAGAGCAAATTCTCACATTTTATGCTAAAGCAACATACGGTGATAATTATTCAGATTTAGAAATATTATTTGAAAATGGGTATGATTATTGTAAAGCAGAAGCAATGTATCCAAAAGAGACAATCTTAAAATCTATTGGACATAATCACATGCAAGAAGTATCCGAAAAGGTTAGTAAAAATGCTTTTAATGCTGACTCATTAATGAGAGAAAAATCATCAAGTTTTTCAATTACATTTGCAATGATTTATGCATGTCGTTATACTTCTAATCCTACAAAGTGTGATTGCGGTTCCAGTTCATGCGTTCCAATGTATGATGCTTCGAAATGGAATAGTAGTTATTCAAAATATCCACATAGCGATTGTGCAAACTTTGTTTCACAAGTATTAAATGCAGGATTATTACCTACTGATAGTAACTGGTTTAAAGATAGTTCAGCATGGATTAATGTTTCGTCGTTTAAAGATTATATGTTAAATAAAGGATACTTGGAAATAGTAGATGCGAGCCAAGCTAAAGCTGGAACTGTCCTTTCGTTTAATAACGAAAGTCATGTAGCAATAATTACTTCATTTGATGGAGTTACATATAAATATTCAGGTCATACACGTGATAGGTTAAATGCAACTATTAATCTTGGCAGTAACGTAACATGTTATAATGTAATATACTAAGGTCCTAAAGGAGAGATTACCCTAATTGTTTAGGGTAATCTCTTCGATAGAATGCAAGTGTAAGGGTAATATGATTTTCGTGATATATCTGTAAAAAAGATGAAGTTCAAGTACTTTTGTTGCCTATGTACTTGGCCAAGTTGAAAGGGGGAGTAAGTTAAAATGAAAAAAAAGGTAATCTTTATACTATTAATTTTTATTATTCAGATACTTTTTTTGGCTTGTGATAATGTTAGCGATGAAACCAAGGTGGATATGAATGATAATAGTAAAATCGAGACAGGGAATGATGAATTATCCTACAATGAATATCCAGAATATTTTAGACAGGCACTTCTTACCTATGATGAAATTAAAAACAGTGATGATAACCAATTTTCCTTTTTTTCTGAGACGGAAGGGTTTTTTTCAAGTAAGATAATACTTGATGATAATAAAAAATATCTCTTTAAGATTGATGAGATCCCCTTTAAGAACGGAAAAATGATTAAGGATCTTGAGCTAGATTTAGATTCTTACATCAGAAATTATATGGAAAAGAATCAGATTGGAGAAGAGATAGAAAATATTCAAGTTTTTTTAGACAGTGCCTTTCTTGATGACAATGGGGATATAGTATACTTGTATTTTGACAGTATTAACTCGGATCAATGCAAGGAGTTTTATGGTTTGTTAGTGGAATTTCCTTTTAACAATCCGTCGGAGTATCAGATTACCGAACTGAATGTACCTTATGAAAATGACCAAGAACCTGCACCATGGTTCATAAATGCAATCCGTTTTGGTGATTATATTTATCAAACATGTTATAAATCCTTGCTTGTGATTGATATAAAAACAAAGGAAGCCAAATTTGAGGATAAGATTTATCAAGAAATTTATGAATATGTATCAGATTTTCATGAATATGGAAAAGGATGTTATTATGATTTAAAAGTGATAGCGGATTTCGAAGATACTCTAGTATATCAGTGGCAGATTAGTGAAGCAAATGATACCCCCATATTGTATTCATGCTATTTTGCCTATCAGAAGGATAAGTTAATTGATATTTTAGTGGTGAACGAAGAAACTGGAGAGATAAGAACAGAAAAACTTTAATCTAGTGTATCTAAATATTTTTTTGTATCATGTGTAAGAATTTCTAATACTAACAATAGAGATTCTTACACATTTTGTTTTTCATGATGTTGAAGGATAATTCTTGCATTAATGGTATATTAATATTAGAATAGAGCTAGATAGGGGACGCTTTTAGGGTAGGTCCCTATTTCTTTCTGTACTAAGATTTAGTCAAATGTGATGAAAAGTCATAATAATTGTGAGGTAGATATGAAAAAGAATAGTATTCTGGGGTTAATCGCCTTTGCTTGTCTTACCATTGCTAGCTTAGTTGTTGGCGTGAACCTATTAATCTGTCATGGGACGAAAGATAATATTGGATACAATCAGCCGGAAGAAATCACCTCAACAGAAGATAATAATCAAAATAAGAAATTATTACAAACACAGGACAATTACCAAGGATCAGGAAATGGTAATGGAGCTTTAATTTCGGAGGAGCCTTGGTTATCTACTAATCCAAGTGATATTGGTATTGACATTTCGTCTGGGGATGATTCGAAGCAAAATCATACACAGAATATGGAAACGGATGGTGTTACAGATACAAGTGGCTCTGGAACTGTTCAAGGGGATGACACACAAAGTACGATAGGGAATGAAGTGAAAGCACCTGGTGATCTACAGCTGATTTTTGACTGTAAGGATGTGGATTATTATGCGTATATCCCTAAGCCAGTAATCGATAGTAAAATTGAAGGGGCTCTTGATATACAAAATCCTGAGATCGATCTGATAGCAGATGCTGCTATTTTAATTGATACAGAAACAAACGATGTTTTGTACCATAAAAATGCTGTGGAAGCTGTATTTCCAGCTAGTACAGCCAAGCTTTTATCTGCTTTAGTGGCCATAGATTGGTGTGAACTGGATGAAGAAGTTACCATCGGTGAAGAGATTGATTTAATTGCCAGTGACTCTAGTATTGCAGGAATTAAGAAGGGACAAGTCCTTACAGTTTCTCAAATCCTAGAGGGTATGCTCCTTCCCTCCGGGAACGATGCTGCTTATGCAATGGCTGCTTATGTAGGAAGAAAATCATTAAATGATCCAGATGCTAAGATAAAAGAGGCGGTCATTGAGTTTGTCCGCATGATGAATGAAAAAGCTGTGACTTTTGGAGTAAAAAATTCTTGTTTTAAAACACCGGATGGATACGATGCCCTAGGCCAATATACAACAGCTTACGATATGGGATTAATCAGTTTAGAAGCATTAAAAAATGATACCATAATGGAGAT
>DUNZ01000228.1 GCA_012839085.1 Clostridiales bacterium | reverse complement strand
CTTAGAGCCACTAGGTGCTTCATCAAGCGAAAGCGGGTTGCGAATAAATCATGTTTTCATTACAGCTTGGTTAACCGGGTTGATAACGGAGAATGGGTATCGTTGCAAATACATCATGTTTTCATCACAACTCTAATCCCCCTATTACAATAAAAGCCTGTATAGTATTAAACTATAGACAGGCTAATATTTACATTTCTCTTGCTTCTATTATATTATGAATAAAGCAAAATGAAAAGTACAATCATCATATATCCTATTTAATTATCAATTAAACCCTCTTGAATTAAAAACTCCTTGGCAACGACATCGGGTTCTCTCTGCAATTCATCTACCTGATAATTTAATTCAATCATAACTTCATTGGTAAGAAGATCCCCTAATTCTTCTATAATAGCTTCTAGTTCCGGATAGGTCTCCAGTACCTCTTCTCTTACTAGAGGGATTGCGTAATAGGGAGGAAAGAAGCTTTTATCATCCTCTAAGGATACCAAATCGAATTTCTTCAATAAGGCATCGGTTGCAAAGGCATCAACAACATCGGTCTTTTTATTAATTAGTGCCAGATACCTAGGAGAACTATCAATTCCCGTAGTATCCTTAAACTTAAAGTTATAAACCTTAGTAATTCCCAACAGACCATCCTCACGATTTAGAAACTCTAAGGTGGTACCTGCGGTTAATTCATCGGCAACCTTTGCCATGTCACTAATGGTTTTTAAATTATATTTATCTGCAGTTTCCTTGGTAACTGCCAGTACATAGGTATTGTTAAAGCCCATTTGTTTTAAGACATCAATATTGAATTGTTCCTTAAAATCCTTTTTCACCGTAGCATAGACCTCTTCCATATCGGTAATTGGTGGATACCGTAAGGTATCTCCATAAGCCGTACCACTATAATCCACATAAAGATCAATATTACCCGATCTGAGTGCAGAGAAAACAACCTGGGTTCCACCAAGATTTACATTACGTTCCACTGTAAGATCCGTACGGTCTTCGATGAGATCAGCTAACAAATGAACCAAGACATGCTGTTCCGTATAATCCTTTCCACCAACTCTTAGGACTTTCTCATTTTTATTTTGTCCAAAAATCAAATTAAAGGACATAATAAAGATAAGGGCAAGGGCTGATAGGGATAAAAGAACCTTTCTTCTAGCTCTTAATTTTCTTTCTTTTTCATGATTGCTAACATTCTTTTGTAAGCTAATGGGGGTAACCATTTTTTCTACCATACCGACCAAGTAGTCCACAAATAAAGCCAACATACAAGCTGGTATTGCTCCAGCTAAAATCTGATTATTATTAACGGTTCGAATTCCGGAGAAAACCAAAAACCCTAAACCGCCAGCTCCTATAAAGGCTGCCATTGTCATTAGTCCCACCGCGGTTACCGCTGAAATCCTTACCCCAGCCATAATCATTGGCAGTGCCAAGGGGATCTGTACCTTTCTTAGGATTTGAAACTTGGTAAGACCGATACCCTTTGCCGCTTCCATGGTTAATTTGTTAATCCCTTGTACTCCTGTATGAGTATTTTTAATAATTGGTAATAAGGAATACAAGATTACCATTACAATGGCAGGTAAAGTACCAATCCCTAAAAAGGGAATGGCAAATCCCAATAAGGCCATACTAGGTATAGCTTGAATCAGATTTGCGAATCCAAGTATGGGCTTGTTCAGTTTTTTAATATAACTAATGAGTAGACCTAAAGGAACTCCGATTAATATAGCAAATCCCACCGAAATCGCTGTTAATTTAATATGCTCTATGGTAAGGGATAATATTTGTCTCCAATTTAGTGCAAGATATTCAAAAAAATTCATTCTATCACCTCTGTTCTCTTAAATGTGTTTTATGCTTCATCATTCAAATACTGTTGACTTAAGGTAGTAACCAAACTACTCTTTGTAATTAAGCCAACTAAGATTTTATCCTGATCCACAATGGGAATATTGGAGACATGGTTTTCTTCCACTACTCTTAATATTTCCAAAATGGAATCTTCAGGATTGCCATACAAATAATCGGTTTTCATTATTTCTTTAACCTCAATCCTACGGTCTGAGTGATTTTGTATTTGTTTTGCCCGCACAATACCCAATAAACGATTGCTTCTTTTCTCAACAACCATAAGACTATCTACTTTGTTTGAACGCATTTTTTCCATACAACGAAGTAAACTGGTATTTGCATAACAAGTAACCGGAGATTCAATCATAATATCCTTGGCTTTAATCAATTCTGGTGATGCCCAGATTCTGTTTTTACCAACAAAATCAGATACAAATTGATTGCTGGGATTTTTTAAAATATTTTCCGGTGTATCGTATTGTAGAATTTCTCCGTCCTTCATAATACATATTTTATCTGCAATTTTAATTGCCTCATCCATATCATGGGTTACAAATACGATGGTTTTCCTTAGCTCTGATTGCAGATGGATTAATTCATCCTGTAGTCCTACTCTGGTAATCGGATCCAAGGCGGAAAAGGGTTCGTCCATCAATATGATCTCAGGATCTGTAGCAAAGGCTCTAGCAACCCCTACTCTTTGTTGTTGTCCACCACTTAATTGCGTTGGATATCGGTGTAAAAACTCATCCGGATTTAATCCTACCATTTCCATAAGTTCTTTCGTTTTTTCTTCCATTACCTTAGGATCTTGCTTTTCAACCTTGGGAATTATTTCGATATTTTCTTTAATTGTCATATGGGGAAATAGTCCTGTCTGCTGTATTACATAGCCTATATTACGACGCAATTTTATAATATCCTTTTTTTGAATGTCTTCCTCCTGAATATAAATGGTTCCTGAACTAGGTTTAATCAATCGATTGATCATTTTGAGCGTGGTAGTCTTTCCACATCCACTTTCACCAATAAATGCAACCAAATCTCCTTTCTCAATTTTTAGAGAAATATTTTTTAAAACAACTTTGTCTTTATATTTTTTTGATATGTTTTTAAACTCAATCATATTTTCCTCCTTATTCCTTATCGTTTATTATAAATTCCCCATCCCTTTTGCTCTTTTCTAAAATAAATAAACTGGTATTCCTATATCAAAATTAATATTGGTATCATTTCCAATAATTGTTATTACATTTATTTACTTATTAAAAAAGCAACAACCCCATTATACACACGAGTTGTCACTTTGTCAAATTTAATATATAAAAAATGACTGCCGCAATAGATATGGGTAGACAGATATCACCCATTTACCTTTGCAGCAGTCACATTTCTGCTCATATGTTTTTTTATAACTCTTTTTCCGGATAGAGAAATCTTTGTACACGTTCTGGGCTGTTTTCATCACCAATAAAATAGATGGTATCTTCCAGCCTTAATTCTGCATAGGGTCCTGGAGACATCAATATGGTCTCTCCCCTTTCAATTGCGATAATAGTAGCATTGGTATTGTGCCAAAAATTCAAATCCGATATGGTCTTATTGATATGGGGAGTTTTATCCGTAATATCAACTTCGTAGGGAATAAAAGGATTAATGGCACGAAATCGATCCGTCTGATCAATCAATTTATTTAAACGATCATTAAAGAATTTCATTTCCTTAACCTGTCGTTCTACACTCTCTAATATTTCTTTCTTCAAAAAATGCACCGATTGAAGATTGGTATTCTGTCTGACAAAGCGAAGGGCTTTCTCAGAAGATTTAATTATAACTCCGCTTCCTTTTGTCGTATCTACAATATCCAAATCGGTTAAAATTAAGATGGCTCTTCGTGCAGTCTCAGATGACACTCCATATTGGCTAGCTAAGGATGATCTGGCATAAAGTTTATCGCCAACTTTATAACGTCCGTCCGCAATCTTAGAAGCAATATCAATGGCGATCTGAAAGTATCTGGAGCCAGATATCTTTGGCTTTTGTTCCATTCTAACAGACTCCTTTCTTGTATAATTGACTCCTTTCTAGCATCGATTATTTCCCAATCTTATACATACAGGCTAATCCCGGAGTAGAAATACTTTGCCGAAACATTCCGATGATAATATGGATGATATAATAGGTGATAATATATATGAAAAGTCATATATTAATCATACAATGCACAAGAAAAAAGTCAAATCCTTGGATTTATAATTCTACTGGTCCATCTCCAATTTCTACTACATAGAAGTCTGCTTTATAGCCAATCTTTTCTTCATATACTTTACCGACATTTTCAATAAAAGCATGAATGGCATCATTCTTCACAATATTAACGGTACAACCACCAAAACCTGCCCCAGTCATCCTTGCACCGATTACCCCTTCTTGCTTCCAAGCAGTTTCTACTAAGGTATCCAATTCCATTCCCGTCACTTCATAATCATACTGAAGGGAAGTATGGGATTCATTCATCAAGGAACCAAAGGTTTCAAGCTCATGATTTTTTAAGGCAGCTACTGCTCGAATAGTTCTCTGATTTTCATATACGGCATGCTTCGCTCTTTTTATTAGGACTTCATCTTCGATTACTCCCTTATGAACTTCAAATTCTTCCTCTGTTAAATCTCCAAGGCTCTGAACATCCACCACCGTTTTTAATCTTGCCAAGGCCTCTTCACATTGGCTTCTTCGTTCATTGTATTTGGAATCCCCAAGGCCTCTCTTTTTATTACTGCAAGCAATGACTAATTTTGCATCCCCCAAGTCAATGGGTGCATATTCATATTTCAAATTGCTGGTATCAAGGAAAATGGCATGGTTTTTCTTGCCCATGGCACAAGCAAATTGATCCATAATTCCACAGTTGACCCCATTAAATTTATTTTCTGCATACTGGCAGATCAAAGATAATTTTTTAAAATCTAAATCAAAATCAAAAAGTTTCATTAAGATATATCCCGTTAAGACCTCAATACTGGCAGAGGAGGATAACCCTGAAGCATTGGGAATATTACCGTAATAAACAATATCCATTCCCTGATCCACAAGAAAAGAATGTTGGGCAAATGCCCAAAGTACTCCCTTGGGATAGTTTGCCCAATCATCCTCATTTATGTGAATCAATTCATCTAATGATGAATGAATTACACCTTTCTTATTTAAGTTCACAGAAAAGAAACGTAAGTTTCTATCCTTACGTAGGCGTACGGCAGCATAGGTTCCAATGGTTAAAGCACAAGGAAATACATGACCTCCATTATAATCGGTGTGCTCACCAATCAGATTGACCCTTCCTGGTGCAAAAAACACTCGAACCCCATCGGTATCGCCAAATGTCTTTTCAAAATGCTGTAACATAGTATTTTTCATTTTACACCCCATCCTTTTTTCTACTTTCTAGGCCGGTAGCTGATTTTCCAGATACCAGTATCATTTACATATTTTATCATGTAAGTAGATAAATAAAAAGGGGGTTTTTATTTAGGTCAAATAATTACGCATATTTTTTAGAGCCGATTTCTCCAGACGACTTACCTGCGCCTGGGAAATATTGATTTCTTTAGCCACTTCCATCTGGGTTTTTCCTTCGAAAAATCGTAATTGAATGATATTATGTTCCCTGGGAGATAGCTTTTGCATAGCCTCTTTTAAGGAAATCTCTTCAATCCAATTCTCTTCTCTATTCTTCTTATCACTGACCTGATCCATAATATATAAGGCATCACCACCCTCTACATAGACCGGATCATACAAAGATACTGGACTTTGAATTGCATCGAGAGCATATACAATATCCTCTTTGCTAATTCCGATTTCCTCTGCAATTTCACTGATTGTGGGCTCTTTCTCATTCTTTTTCACCAAAGCTTCCTTTGCATAAATCGCCTTATAGGCGGTATCACGCAAAGATCGACTTACACGAATCGCATTGTTATCCCTTAAATATCTGCGAATTTCTCCAATAATCATAGGTACCGCATAAGTAGAAAACTTTACATTTTGAGTTATATCAAAATTATCAATTGCTTTCATCAAGCCAATACAGCCAATCTGGAATAAATCATCAACGTTCTCATTACTATTAGAAAACCTTTGAATAATAGAGAGAACCAGCCTAAGATTTCCTTTGATATATAACTCTCTGGCTGCCTTATCACCTTGCAATATTCTTTGGAACAATTCATCCTTTTCATTGTTTTTCAACAATGGTAGTTTCGAAGTATTCACACCGCAAATCTCAACCTTATAAAGAGCCATAACGATACCTCCGAATCATTTTCATATTTACATATAAATGATTCACGTTTTACTTATGGATTATACGATTGAGACCTAAGAAATAATTACCAAGTCCAAATCTTACTCGAATCGAACCATTTCTTTTTTTAGACGTTTTATGATTTTTTTCTCCAACCTAGAGATATAGGATTGAGAAATTCCTAATAAATCAGCCACCTCTTTCTGGGTTCTTTCATTGCCATCATCGGTGTTGAGACCGAATCTTAAGTCTACGATGATTCTTTCCCGATCTGATAATTTGGATAAGGCTTTTCGAAGTAGTTTTCGGTCTACCTCTTCTTCTATATTACGATAAATTACATCTTCCTCTGTCCCTAGAATATCAGAAAGCAAAAGTTCATTTCCATCCCAATCCACATTCAAAGGCTCATCAATGGAAACTTCTAATTTCGTCTTATTATTCCTCCTTAAATACATTAAAATCTCATTTTCAATACAACGGGAGGCATAAGTGGCAAGTTTTATGTTTTTTTCCGGATTAAATGTATTAATTGCTTTAATTAGTCCAATGGTTCCAATGGAGATTAAATCCTCAACCCCCACTCCGGTATTATCAAATTTCTTTGCTATGTATACAACAAGCCTTAAATTATGTTCTACTAATATGGATTTCATTTCTGAATCCCGTTCTGTTCCCAATTCACTGATTACTTCCGCCTCCCTCACTGGATCTAGAGGGGGTGGCAATACTTCGGCACCACCAATATAATGAATCTCTCCCCTACGACCAAGAAAAATGGCCTTGATATCGGGGATTAGCCGAAATTGAAACTTATTCTGTATCGATAACTTTAATAGCATTTTGAAACCTCCCATAATTTTTATATCCCTATAAGCTCTTTATGAAGTATCACTTGATAGTCATCCCCAGTGGATAACCGATTATCATAGATTGCTGCTGTTACCTTCTCATTGCAAATGGTTTCCTTTCCTGTATCTATAAGAACCTTATCCAATTTTATTCCAATCATCATCCCCGTTTTCCCAAGGGAGTGGAAAGGAATAAATCTAAGACGAAGAATGTGTTCGTTTTCGATATCCCATTTTCCTATATCATAATTCTTATCCGATAAATATTTTTTTGCTTCATCCAGGCATTGTATTAACTCCGGCGACAATATTTGTTCCATCAGTGAATTCTCAACTACCATAACCGGTTTTTTATAAATTGGATCATAAAGACAATTACCAGTATCCATCAAGCCCTTGGTTTTGATACTTCGATCTTGTAGTACTAGGGTAACATCATAGGTTAGAGAAGTCCGAAGTTTATAGCAACGCAAGAGCCATAAGAGGAAGATACTAAGGGGTATTAAAATTAAGAATATCCTTACGACAAATTTCCAGGATATATTACTAAAGGGTAATCCTTTCCCAAAATTTATCAAAGCCATCCGAATATTTGTATGATAATAAATAGAATTCACCAAACCACCGACAAAATATGTAATCAAGTATAAAACTATGACTTGTTTTAAGAAATCTTCTTTCGATAGTTTTCCGAATGCAATCCTTATCATCAATAAGGCGGCAAGGATATTCATGAATAAAAATCGTAGAAAAACATTTAAATACAATAATGTTCCAGTTATAGCGGCAAAGATTCCACCAACCATTGCTGATAGGATTATTCTTAAGATGCTGCTCTTCTTACGATTTACCTTCTTCAGCAAAAAAAGTAGGATAAGATCCAGAAAAAAATTTAGGATAAATATGATATCAGGATAAACCTCAAGGTACAAATTTCACCTCCAGCAACAAAATAAGCATCCATAGTAATGTCGTACATTGTTTTCAAATATGTAAATTTCTTACTTTTATGTACAATCCGATTATAATATAAAACCTTTCCAAATATTGTCAGTTCCTGTTATCTATATCGTTTTTTTTATTTACTTTTTCCTACACTTTTATTAAATTTCCTCTTTTATGGGACAATCATGACCACCCGTCAAACGGGTGGTTTGCTCGCCCCTATAAGGGGCAGTTACCGGCCAGCGTCTAAAGGCGCTGGCTTTCACTTTGTTCAAGCCTTAATGCCCTTGACTCGTAGCTACCCTT
>DUNZ01000227.1 GCA_012839085.1 Clostridiales bacterium | reverse complement strand
TCCCTAAAAATTAGTCCTGCCCAATTAGAACCGGAATTTCAGAAGGAGACTTATCAATATAGCACCAGCGTTTCTTATGAAACTGAAAAATTAATTATCAGTGCAATTCCTGAAGATGAAAAAGCAAGAGTTTCTATTTCTGGTAATGATTTTCTGAAAGAAGGAGAAAATAAAATCAGTATTACAGTATTAGCTGAATCAGGAGTTAACATAGAATATACTATAGATGTAATACGAGAAGCAAAAAAGGAAGAGCATACAGAAACGGATGAGAAGCCTATTGAAGAAATAAAGAGTTTCTTTGAAGTGGTAAAAGAGGGGAATAATATATATGCCATCTATAGCGGTAAATATGAATTACTAGTACCAGGAGATCATGTGAGTATCCCCAAAGGATATATCAAAACAAAAGCAATTCTGTCCGATATTTCTGTTACTGTATTTTCCCGTGAAAATGACTTGGATAATGATTTCTTATTAATATATGCCAGAAATGAGCAAGGAGAAGAAGGATTTTACCAATACGATCGTAAGGAAAAAACCCTACAGCGCTATGAGGCAGGGGAAAGAAGAGATTATCAAAATAGTAATGAAGGACCATCCATAGAAGAAATTATGACATCCCAGATGTATAAGAAGAATCTTAGAAAAGCGAATTTTATGATTGGCTTACTAAGCGTGGTATGTATTTTACTCTTATTTGCATTGTTAGGGCTAGGGGCTCAATTTTTGAAACGAAAAGGAAGAAGGAGAAGATAAGATAAGAAGAAGAAAAGAAATCCATGATTAAACTCTGCCCCCAAAAAAACTAAACCACGAGATACACATAAAGATTGACAAAAGTGTGCGGTTGTTATACAATATATATAACAGATACAACTGAACTGGCTGAACTAATAGAAAATATCAGGATAATCTGTTAAGCTACGAAATGTTTAAACTATAGAGAGGTGTTTCTAATGTATGTAAATATTAATTTTAATAGTGACGAAGCCATTTATATCCAGTTAAGGAATCAGATTATATACGGTATTGCAACATCTGAATTGCAGGAAGGAGATTGTCTTCCTTCTGTAAGAGAATTAGCTGAAATTATTGGAATTAATATGCATACAGTGAATAAAGCATACTCAATTTTAAAACAAGAAGGTTATGTTAAGTTAGACCGTAGAAAAGGAGCCGTTGTTGCTATCGACAATGATAAACAACGAGCGGTAGATGAAATGAAAGAGGAGCTAAGAGTTATCTTAGCCAAGGCTTTTTGTAAGAACATTAGTTGTTCGGAAGCACATGATATCGTCGATGAAATATTCAAAGAATTTGAAAGGGGGCAGTAATCATGTTATGTGACAGATGCCACAAAAGGGATGCTAAGGTACTTTACACGGAGATCATTAACGGGCTAAAGAAGGAGCAACATCTTTGTGAAGAGTGTGCTGCAGATTATACATCCTTTCAAATGGAAAAACCCTTATTGAACAGTGATCTAACTTTAGGAGGATTGCTTTCTACATTACTTGAGAATTATTATACAGCAGGAGCTACTAAGGGAGCTGGAACTATAAAACCAGATATGATATGTCATAGATGCAAAACGAGCTACCAGGAATTCTTGCGTAATGGAAGGTTTGGTTGTGCCGATTGTTACCGGAGTTTTGGTAATGAATTGGGTAAAACCTTTAAAGGAATCCAAGGAGCAGAAATGCACACTGGGAAAAGACCAAAAGGACTTGTGACAGAAGTTGACCGGGTTATGAAAGGTCTTTCTGAAATTGAAAAACTCTCTTTGAAGCTACAGGAGGCAATAGAAAAAGAGGAGTTTGAGGAAGCTGCCAGATTAAGGGATTTAATCAAGGAGATGAAAAAGGAGGAGAGCAGCAATGCTTAAATGGTATGAAATCAATGGTCCTGAAAGCGATGTTGTAATCTCCAGCCGAATCAGACTGGCTAGAAATCTAGAGCAATATTTATTTTCGGCAAAACTTGATGATGAAACAGCAAAAGCCATGGTGGATGAGGTAAAGGAGATTACACCTACTCTTTCTCAGGCAGGGACGAGAAAATTCTATGCTTGTAATATTAGTACACTAAATGATATAGACAAAACTGCCATGGTAGAGCGTCATATTGTAAGCCCCTTACTGGCAGAAAAAGATCAGCCTACTGGTTTAATACTTTCCGAAGATGAAACCATAAGTATTATGATCAATGAAGAGGATCATATCCGTATTCAGGCGATTGTAGGTGGCATGAATCTAGAAGAAGCATATGAAGAAGCGGAAAAAATTGATGATATTGCCTATGAGAAATTGCATTTTGCCTATGATGAAAAGTATGGATACCTAACCTCCTGTCCCACCAATGCCGGAACCGGACTAAGAGCTTCCTGTATGGTGTTTTTGCCAGCCTTAAGTTCAGCTCGGCTCATCCATAAATTAATGGAGGAAGTAGCCAAATATGGGATGACCATACGAGGTATTTACGGAGAAGGGACAAAGAGTCTAGGGAGTATCTATCAGATTTCCAACCAAAAAACCCTAGGCAGTTCCGAAAGAGAAATTATCGATAGTCTCAATCGAATTGTACAACAGGTAGTGAAACAGGAGAGGAAAAGAAGAGAATATATGTTATCGGTTAATTCGGAAGAAATTGAAGATCAAGTATATCGTTCTTATGGTATTTTAAAATTTGCCAGACAGATTTCTTCCGATGATGCCATGACCTTATTATCACAATTAAAATTCGGTGCAGATTCCGGTGTTATAAAGTTTGATCGAGCTTTTAATATTCATAAATTAATGATGGGAGTACAACCGGGAAGTCTTCAATGGAGCCTTGGAAAAAATGTAGGAAGCTTAACAAGAGATCAATCAAGAGCTGAATATATAAGAAAGGAATTACCTACAATTATATAGATAAGTACAGGTTTCTAACCGTAAGAGCTTTCATCTGACTGGAAAAGTACATGAATAGATTGGAGGATACAATATATGATGTATGATAAATTTACTGAAAATGCGAAAAAAGCTATTAACGTAGCTAGAGAAGTAGCATATCGGCTTTCCCATAATTATATTGGTACAGAACATCTTTTAATTGGACTGGTGGAAGTGAATGGTGTTGCTTCTCGAGTGTTAAAAGAAAATGGTGTGACCGTGGAAAAGGTCTTAGAGCTAGTAAATCAATTGATCGCACCAAGCAATGGATTAGAAATTATGGATGCTGGAAATTTCACTCCAAGATCCAAACGAATCTTGGAACAAAGTTACAAAGAGGCTGCTAAATTCAAAGCCCAGTTGGTTGGTACAGAACATATCCTGATTGCCTTAATTAAGGAAACAGATTGTATTGCAGTTCGGCTTTTGAATACGCTGGGTGTTAATTTGCAGAAGGTCTACATTGATATCCTGACAGCATCCGGAGTAGATCTTAATGCTGCGAAAAATGAATATGCAGCAGGTAAAGGAAAGGCTGCCAAGGGAAAAAATTCTACAACCCCGACCTTAGATCAATATAGTAGAGATTTGACAGAATATGCTAGGGAAGGAAAGTTAGATCCAGTCATCGGAAGGGAAAATGAAATCCAGAGAGTGGTTCAGATTCTAAGCCGTAGAACGAAAAACAATCCATGTTTGGTTGGTGAGCCAGGAGTGGGAAAAACTGCCATTGCAGAGGGACTTGCACTAAAAATAGTAGAAGGAAATATTCCTGATACCATTAAGGAAAAGAGAGTGGTTACTTTAGATTTGTCCGGAATGGTGGCTGGTTCAAAATACCGTGGTGAATTCGAGGAGAGAATTAAAAAAGTAATCAATGAAGTCATCAATGATGGAAATGTCCTACTGTTTATCGATGAAATTCATACGATTATTGGTGCTGGTGGGGCAGAAGGTGCCATTGATGCTTCCAATATCCTAAAGCCATCTCTGGCTCGGGGTGAATTACAGATTATTGGAGCAACGACTAGGGAAGAATATCGCAAATATATTGAGAAGGATGCAGCCTTGGAAAGAAGATTCCAACCTGTTGTTGTGGAAGAACCCTCAGAAGATGAAGCAATCCAAATCCTGTTTGGATTAAGAGATAAGTATGAGGCTCATCATAAAGTACGAATTACGGATGATGCTCTGGAAGCAGCCGTAAAACTTTCCAGCCGTTATATTAATGATCGCTATCTCCCAGATAAGGCCATTGATTTAATGGATGAAGCAGCATCCAAAGTACGTTTAAGTACTTATACTTCATCTCCAGAGATAAAAAAATTGGAGCATGAAATCAAAAGACTGGAAGAAGAGAAAGAAAAGGCTATAAAGCAAGAAGCTTATGAAAAAGCAGGAGAAATCAAAAAGCAACAGGAAGCAACTCAGGAAGAATTAGAAAAACTTAGGGTCCAGGATGAAAAAGAAAGAAAAGAGAAGCAGCTAGTAGTGAGCGAAAATGAAATAGCTGAAATTATTTCTAGCTGGACCAAGATTCCAGTAAAAAAACTGGAAGAAGAAGAAACAGAACGATTAC
>DUNZ01000226.1 GCA_012839085.1 Clostridiales bacterium | reverse complement strand
GCAAGTACTATCAATAACGCAAGCACAATCCAATCGTACAAGTTTTATTCAATAACGCAAGCACAATCCAATCATACAAGTATTTTCTAATAGTGCCGCTTGACCTAATTGTACAAGCATATTTGATTATTGGTGCTTCCCTTTATTGCACTGGTATTGATACACTACTCTTCCATTAACAAAAGTATATTCAACCCGGCCAAAAACCTTTCTTCCATGAAAGGGAGTATTCTTTCCCTTCGAACGGAAGCTATTCTTATCAATCTGATATTCTGCCTTGGGATCGGCAATTACGATATCCGCAACCTTGCCCTCTCCAATGGATCCTCGGTCAATTCCTAGAATTCTAGCAGGATTCAGACTCATCTTTTCAACCATTTGTCTGGCTGTTAAATACCCTTCTTTCACTAATTCTGTATTGGTTAAGGCAAAGGCAGTTTCTAATCCCACAATCCCAAAGGGAGCCTCTAAAAAGGATTTCGACTTTTCTTCTTCTGAGTGAGGGGCATGATCCGTAGCTATGACATCGATAACCCCATCTCTTAGGGCTTCTTTTAAAGCAATCAAATCTTCTTCACTTCTCAAAGGTGGATTCATCTTATAATTGGATTCTTTGGATGGAATATCAGCATCTGTCAAGGTAAAATGATGGGGACAAACTTCCCCTGTGACTGAGAGACCCTCCTTCTTGGCCATAGCAATAAATTTCACACTATCTTTGGTAGAGCAATGACAAATATGGAGCTTAGCACCGGTTTCCTTGGCTAGCAGGATATCTCTGGCCACTATAAGGTCTTCCACAATATTTCCAATTCCAGGAATTCCCAGCTCCTGCGACCTTGCTCCTTCATTCATAGCCCCATTTCTTACTAGGCTGCTATCTTCACAGTGGGCAAAGATAGGAAGGTCTTGTTCCACTGCTAGTTTCATTGCTTCCATATACAAGGAGGGATCCATAACCGACTTACCATCTTCACTCAGGGCCACCGCCCCTGCTTTCTTCATTCCAAGGATATCCGCAAGTTCTTTTCCAGCCTGTCCAACTGTAATGGATCCGATGGGAAGTATATTCACTAGACCTACTTTCTTAGCTCGATCCAAAAGATCGGATATGGTGGCAAAACTGTCTGTAACCGGATTGGTATTTGGCATAGAGCAAATCGTAGTAAAACCACCTGCTGCTGCCGCCAAGGAACCGGTTTCTATGGTCTCTTTATACTCAAATCCCGGTTCTCGAAGATGAACGTGCAAATCAACAAAACCTGGCATTACATATTTTCCTTTTGCATCAATCACGGTTAGCTTCCCGTGGTTCATGTTCTCCTTTTCCTCATCCTCAGAAATAAGACTGGAACCAACTTTTATAATCCGGTCTTCTTCGATTAGAATATCAAAGATGCCTTCTCGACCCGATGAGGGATCAATGACATATCCATTTTTTATTAATGTAAGCATTCCTTCACCTCCGATTACAAACAAAAGTATTTTTATTGCAGAATTCAGTTTTTGATATTTTTATCAATCCATCAATTGGCCTGCCAGATAATTGATAAACTGTTGGGCTGTCCTACCGGACATTCCTCCATGAGCTAATTCCCAGCGATTGGCTTCCAGAATCAATTCTTCCTCTGAAAAATGAGTTATTCCATGTTTTTGAGCTAAAACTTTTACTATCTCATTAAATTCTTTCTTGGATGGAGCTGAAAAATTAATGGTAATACCAAAACGTGCTACTAGAGATAACTTTTCTTGAACCGTATCGAATCTGTGAATTTCTTCTGTTTTTTCCATATCAGACCGATCGTTCCAGGTTTCTCTTATTAAATGCCTTCGATTCGATGTGGCATAAATTAAAACATTATCGGGTTTGGTTTCTAAACCACCCTCGATGATTGCCTTTAAATATTTGTATTCAATTTCAAATTCCTCAAAGGACAAATCATCCATTAAAATAACAAACTTATAATTTCTATTTTTTATCTTGGCAATTACTGCGGACAAATCCTCAAATTGATGCTTATAGATTTCAATCATTCGAAGTCCATCCTGATAATATTCATTTAGGATGGCTTTGACTGCAGTTGATTTTCCTGTACCACTATCCCCAAAAAGCAAGACGTTATTGGCTTTTCTTCCCTCTACGAAAGCTCTTGTATTATCTATGAGCTTCTTTTTCTGGATTTCATAACCAACCAAATCCGCAAGCTTAACTTCCTGAGTATTGGTGATGGGAAATATCTCTAGCTTTCCTTCTTCTTTCGAAATACCAAATGCCTTATTTAATCCGAAGGTTCCAACACCATAATTCTTATAAAAGTCCGTTACTATCTGAAAGATTTCCTCTTCATCCTTGGCATTTTCTATGGAATCGCTTAAGATCCTAACTTTTTCGCTAACACTCTTATTATATCTACCAACACTTTTTTTTATGGATTTATAATTGCTTATAATGGAAAAACAATTGATATCCAGCATTTTCTCTATGGGGCTAAAATCATAATCAAATAATTCTTTAAAGATCCAAAAATCATTTTTTGCAAATAGGTTTACGGTTCCCTCTTTTGCCCCAACCCTTTCACAGCTGATACTGAAAGGATTTTCACTGGTAGCCAACAAATAGGCTAGGTAATTGTGCCAAAGGTTTTTGTTGAAACCATAATTGGTAGCAAGATCAAGAAGCTTATGAATAATATCATAAATCCTGCTTATTATATTATCCTTTTCAAAATCCTTGGCTCCTTCTTCTTTGAAACGATCCAGTTCTTTCATTACCTGGGCCAATTGTATGAGAAGCTCATCCTCAGTCATGTTTTTATATATCACTAATTTTGATACTAATCGATACATCTGCATCCTTCTTCCTACTTAGCTTGCCCCGCAAATTCTTCTCTTGTATTTTACCATTCAGATTTGTCGTATTATTTTTGGTTTCTCTATATCCAAACTAGCTTCTTCTTACATCCGTTCTGGTGCCTCAAAGCCTAGTAAGTCAATACATAATAGTAAAATATCCAGTACTAGGGTTATGAGAGTAATCCAAGAATTCTGCTTATTAGCATCTTCCTCTGCAATAATCTTTGTTTCATGATAAAAGCTATTGAAGGCATTGGCTAAATCAAAGATAAACTGACAGATCTTATGAGGTGCCATTTCCTCCGTAGCACTTTTGACAACCTCATTAAATTTAGTAATTTGCAGCATCAAGTCATTTTCCACAGGAGATGTAGCTGGATTAATTACTGGATCCATTTTTTCATCTTTTCTTAGTTCATTGTATTTTGCAAGAATTGACTTGATTCGAACAATAGTATAAAGAATGTATGGACCTGTATCCCCCTCAAAGGATGTAAAACGATCCACATCAAAAATGTAATCCTTGGAAACCTGATTGGATAAATCACCATATTTCAAAGCAGCAATACCTACTTTACTTGCTACCTCCCTTGCCTCATCTTCATCCATATTTCGGTTTTCCATGATTTTATTGTATACCTCATCGGTAACATTTTTAATCAATACTTCTAGGCGCATAACCCCACCATCTCTGGTTTTAAATGGTTTGCCCCCCTTGCCATTCATGGTTCCAAAACCAATGAAATTTAAGATGGTATCTTCTTTAACTAGTTTTGTCTTTCTAGCACAACGGAATATTCTTTCAAAATAAAGTTCTTGTCTCTTATCGGTAATATAGATAATCCGATCGGGATCAAACAATTTCATTCTTTCTACAATTGTAGCAAGATCTGTTGTATCATAGAGGGTGGCGCCATCGGATTTTAAAATCATACAAGGAGGATATTCCTTAGTATCGGTTTCTTCTTTTACATCAACCACCAAGGCTCCTTCACTGATTCTTGCATAATTATTCTCTTTTAAGTAATTTACCATATCCGCAATATAGGGTTGCGCATCGCTTTCTTTCTTCCATAAATCAAAGGATACATTTAAAATCTCGTATATTCTCTTTAAATCACTGACGGAAACATCAAGCATATGCATCCATATAGCAGTATATCCCCGATGACCATTTTGCAATAAATAGGTGATATGCTTTGCTTCTTCTCTGAATTCGGGATTTTCTTTGGATAACTCACTGGCAGCTGGATAAATTTCTTCCAACTCAGAAAGGGTAAATGGAGCCTCTTTTGGATATTCTCCTTGATAGTTTTCATCAAAATATACCAAATCCGGCTTTCTCATCTTTAGACCTGCGATAACAAGTCCCATCTGGGTACCCCAATCTCCAAGGTGAGCATCTCCTATTACCTTGTGTCCACTAAAACGTAAAATTCGTTTTAAACTTTCTCCAATGACTGCAGAACGCATATGACCCACATGCAAGGGCTTAGCAATATTAGGTCCACCATAATCAATAACAATGGTTTGCGGATGTTTTTCTTTTTCATAACCAAAGCTCTCATCAAGTCTCATCTGATTTAGGTAGTTTGCAAAGAACTCCTCATTTAGAGTCATATTGATAAATCCTGGCATGATTGCCGATATATTTTTAAATATCGAATTTTCTTTTAAGATTTCTACTATTTCTTCCGCAATTTTGATTGGTGGCATTTTATATTGTTTTGCAGCAGCTAGAGCACCATTACACTGATATTGGCACAAGTCTGGGCGATTCGATAGGGTCACTGCACCATACTTTTCATCATAACCTTTTTCTTTAAAAGCTTTCTTTACTTCTTCATTTATCAATTCAATAACTGTTTTCATTTTAACCTCCAATTCATGACCTTTAAACTTAAACAATACTTTAACATAGAAGTGCATAAAAGTCATCTGGTATGAATAAATTTTCTTATTTTTATTAATTAATGATAGATTACCACTTTTGAGTCGAAAAAAATTAAAAATTTTGCATATTTTTTAAATATAGGCTGTTTTTTTTGACAAATATGTTGTATATTATTAGTATACCTAGATTATTCATCTAGTTATTTCTAACGATGCTTCGCACCGCATTGTTACTGGTTTTATTCTGATTTTATACGTTCACTTAAAAAGTGAAAAATAATTGCATAGAAAAAGAGCCTCTTCTT
>DUNZ01000225.1 GCA_012839085.1 Clostridiales bacterium | reverse complement strand
TTTGGAAGGAGGAGGATGCGAATATGATAAAAAAGATGATTATCATAGGAATGTTTGCCCTAAGTTTGGTATTTGCATTGATATCCTTCCAAGGTAGCAGTGCCCTGGATGGTGGTAGACTACATCGAAATACAATGGCAATGGTATCCCAGGATAGCAAGGGAGCTTTGGGCTTAATCGGCTTTGATGGAAAGACCAAACAAAAGATTAACAATAATTATAAAACCCTCGGTAACATAGTGAATAATACCAATCAGACCATGATCGTAACAACAACGATTCAAGCAGATTTTTCAGAAGCGAATACCCTCTTGGTTTCCATGGGGATGTATGTGGGTGATCAATATCGATTATTTAATCGATTGCTTACACAAAACCATGTGACCTTTCAACTAAAACCGGGAGAAGAGCTTGATCTTAAGGCAAAATTGTTTTTGAATTATCAAAAAGATGTAACCTTATCCTTTGCCTTTGAAGCCTCGGATCTTTCTGGAAATTATCAAATGAAATTAAAAGATACAAAATATACGCCCCGCCGTATGATTTGCTATTAATTTGCCATCATAATAGATGATTCTGCTATTATTAGACAGATAGATGGAAGGGAAAGGTATAGGTGATTGGATGGCAAAAAGGATGCGAACGGGATTGGTCTACCTTGTCACGATTGCTTTACTGGTTTCCATTGCTTGGTTATACCTTGGACTAAAAGATAAGCCTAAGGATATATCTGAAATGGAGGCAAGTTTAGAGATATCAAGCGATTATAGGATTGTTTCAAGAAAGGACTTACGGATTTGGCCAGCGGGTACGGAGTTAGAAGCTGGGTTGGCTGCTTATTTTTATGCTTCGGATCCCTTGGTTTATGTAAGTCCTAGAATAAAGATATCGGGATTGGGATCAGGAAAATTAGAGGGTTCTATCACATCCAGGGTATTGCTTCGTAGTATCAATGACAAATCCGAAGTTTATTGGTCCTATCCCTTATATACAACTAAGGAGCAGAAGTTTGAATTTGAGAAGGGCATAGAAAATACTGACCATAATTTTTTTCAGGCCGAAGAACTGCAACTAGAACTAGCAAAAAGCTATGAACTGTTACAGACCATCAATGATGAATTGATGTTTTATAAAGGCATATATCAAATCGCAATCCTTTCTGATATTAGAGTGCAGGGAAGGGTCAATGGAATATCCTTGGATAAAACTTTAAATCACACCATACCGATTCGATTGGGACCGGTGGATTTTTCCATTGCAGATGCTGGTGAACATATGCTTCAAGTTCCCATTGTTCAAAATACCGGTGACTTACGATCGGGAAATACCATCCAAAACAAATTAAGTTCCAATCTTATGCCATTGATCGTGGTTATCTTCTTATCTGGCTTATTATTTTACTTAATCTATGAAAGAAAAGAGATCAAAAGTAAAAAAGCAAGAGAGCATAGACGTTTCAAGGAATGGATAACGGAGGGAAGAGTCGAACTAAAGGACCAATTGAGTATTAACATTTTGTCCTTGGAAGGTCTTGTGGACCTTGCCATCGACTTAGATAAAAGAGTTATTTACGATTCTAGAAGGAGCAGATACTATGTTCTGACAGAGGATTTGGTATATGTATATGATGCGGAAAACATTCAGAATATCTTAGACAATAAGCAGCAGTTGGGAAAATTACTTTTGGAGCAGGGCTTGATCACCAATGATCAGTTGGAGATGGGTCTTTATTATCAGAAGAAAATCGGGAGAAAACTAGGGGAAAGCTTGATTGCACTAGGAATCTTGGATGAAACTACCCTTTATAGTACCTTAGCAGCTCAAAATAATATTGACTATTATGAACTAGATACCAAGATGGAAATTCCTGATAAAGACTGGATGGAAGTTTTAAGTATAAAACAGGCAAAAGTCATGAACCTTCTTCCTTTGGGTAAAAGAGAAGATCGCTTGGTAGTGGCCTGTGGTGAACCCTCTCTTGATGGTATAAAGAAAACTCTGGAGGAAATCTTCAACCAGAAGATAGAAGTAGTATTGACCAGACCCTCTGTGATCTATGATATTTTAGAACGCTTAGATCAAACCTATATAGGTCCAGCGCATCCTAGGAAAGAAAGCGGCCTAAATCAGATTAAAAAAGAGGAAAAAGAAGAATTCCTTAGTAACTATTATCGGGGAAAGATATTATATGGACTTTTCTTGCGAGCCAGCGGGATTGTAAATTCAAGCCTTCTAGAAAACATGAAAGAAAATGAGATAAGCTTGCAAAGCCTAACAGATGCAGGAATCATACAGGGAGAACTTTTGAATTTGCTAAAAGGTCTTGATAAGGCTGTTAAGGATTTAGAATGGAAGGAACGCCAGGAGAGAATGACACCTGACATCTTGCATTTACTCCAAAGGGGGAATTACCTAAGGAAAGAAACCATAGATTGGATTAAGAGGGAGATAGTCTTACAACAGCTTCCTTTGGATGAATTTCTTGTGAAAAAGATTCTTGTTTCCCCAGATACCTTGAATAAAACTCAAATTCTTTTAGATACCTTGAAGGAAATTCTTAGGAATCATGCATAAAACCATGCAATCTTAGTCGAATTATAAATAATACTGGATCATTAATCAGGCATCATTCTTGCATTATGCAAGATACATGGTGCTTTTTTATTTGGTAATAAAATGGTTACTTTGGCCTAATGTATGTGAAAGATTGCATAATTTGACGACTTCCATAGTAATTATGTTAAATAATTGTCACTACATATTGACAATTATGTTAATAAGTGCTAAATTAAAACTAGTCTAATCTGAAAGTACTTACAATGTATTATTCCTTTCAATTTTATTTTGTCGACTATTCTGTAAGAGTTTCCGTGCAAAAATACGATAAAATAACTTAAAATGCAAACATGATTGTATTAAATGCACTGAAAGTGCTTACAGAATAAGAATATAAAGGAGGTAAATGTATGTTCCATGTTTTACGTAGGGGTAAACGGCGTGCCATGGCGTTTTTTCTCTCGTTCGCCATGATTGTTACCATGCTACCGCCGGATTCTGTAGCTTATGCAGAAGCAAATGGGGAGGAATACGAGAGTGGGGAAACGGCATCCCAAGTTGTAGATGAACCGAAGGATGCTACTAATATTCCTGTTGGGAATCAACCCGTTGATTACAGTAAGATTGATGTATGGGATTTTGGTGCAGAACAATTAGATTCAAGCCTATATAATAATAAGCTTACTGTGGATATGATCAACGATAATTTCCCAGATGTTGCACCAGGTACTACAGGTGTTAGCATGGGTGATCTTACGACTCCAGATGGCGAGCTAAGATTCAACGGGGGAGGTAAGATTAACCACAGGTTAAGGTCATCTAACGCTAATTTAACTCGTTATGATGACAAAATACTGACTAGTGAGGATGGAAGCATTACATATTCAGGATATGTTTATTCAAATTCTGGTAGTAATCCTGATGTCTTTCTAGAGGTTAAACTGTACAAGAATGATATCCTCACTGTTGTTGTTGGATCCAATGGAGGTAGTTCAACCATCAATTTTGAGAGTCCCTCTGGTAAGATTCAACAGCAGGTTTTCTCACTAGGTGGAGGAAAAGCCCAGGTAATGGAATTCTATGCAGGGGAAGAAGGTATGTATAAGATTTACTCTACCGATGAAAAATTGGTTGTTGCTAGAGTTTATCGTGAGCATACCCGTCCAGTAATTGTAAGTGGTAATGTGGATGCACCTGCAGAACTTCAAAATTATCAAATTGCCTTCACAAATCAAAAGACCGGTGAGACTACCTTAGCAGCAGTATCGGGAAGTGCGATTGGGGCTGTGACCGGTGGAGCAATTGATGTGGTATCTGGTAGTGCATATGGTATCACCTTAAATGAAAACTATGATTATGATGTGGCCTTAGAGAATGCCAATGGTTATGTAATTACTAGTGCAAATACCATTTCCATTCCTAAGGGAGCAGGAAATCAGAACTTTGATATCGTGGTAGAACCGGTGGATATTGTATCGGTTTATGGTGAAATCAAAGGGCTTTCTGAGGATGCCTTATCTAAGGTTCAATTAAAGTTTTTATCGGATCGTGTTTACGTTCCAGAGTTCCGTTTGTTGGAGAATGGGCAGTATGTCCTCAATCTAGAGAGAGGCGTAACATATGTGATCGATGTTTCCGGAATAAATGATTATTCCTTGACTGGATCAGGTACCATAGTTGCTACAGAAAATGGACTAAAACAGGATCTGATTTTTGAAGCAAAAGCAACCTATCCAGTGGAATTGATTTTATCCGGTATTGATGAAGAAGCTAAGACCAATGCAATGATAATCTTCAGCAATATTAATGAAGAAGGTTATAGTTATGGCTTTGGATTGGACGATGAAATCCAGCTAAGAGATGGACAATACAGCATTCAGGTTATTAGAACCGGTGAATATCCTGTGGTGATGGATATAACCCCTAACGTAAAAGTTGAGGGCGAAGCAACAACAGCTGTAGTTAAATTCAAATCTCTAAATAGTTGGGATTTCGCAACCTATAACGGAAATCCTGGTATAGAAATTATTGGTGGAAACAAGTACTATTTAGGACTTAAATTATCCAATGCTTATGTATCAGAGAATAAAACTTATTTGCTGATGAACTATGGTGGATCTGTTGATGTACCTGTGAAAGCAGGAGATGTCATTACAGTTCAATATTGCTATAGTGCAGCCTTCCAGTTTGATGATGACACAACAACTATCGTAGATGAGAGATCCGGTAGTACCAATCAAATGGATACGGTTACCTATACAGCAAAGAAGGATGGTTATGTAACAATTCAAAGTATCGAGGGATCCAATAGTACACAGACTTACCTAGTAAGTATAGCTGTTACAAATCCGATTCCTTATAAGGAAACAATAACCGTAGGTTCCCAAGGCTGTGATTTCACATCCATCAATGATGCTCTAGATGCAGTTCGTGATATGTATCGTCCGAACAATGAAAGAGTGACCATTGAAATTCAACCAGGAAACTACGAAGAAATGTTAGTAATCGATGTTCCTAATGTTACATTAAAGAATGCAAGTTCTAATCCAAGTATTGAGTTGAAGAACAAGGGCGTTGATATTGCAGAGGAAGCAGTTCGAATTACATCCTATTATGGGCATGGATATGCTTATTATAGTATGGATAAGGATTGCAAATACAATGCAGATCTTCTAGAAGCCAATAAGGCAAACGGAAGTCTTTCCTTTACCAACCCTGGAACAGGAACCACCAGCGGAAGTTATTGGAATGCAACTGTTGTTGTATACAGCAGTGGATTTGAAGCGAAAGATATCATTTTTGAAAACTCATTCAATCAGTATATTTCTGAAAAAGAGGCCAATGATGTCTTAGTTGAGCTTGCAGGTAGCAAAGAACCTAGACCAAAGACAGTTGGAGATACTTCTGTACAAAATAGATCCTTTGTGGAAAGAGCAGCTGCTTTAGCAATTGCAGATAATGTATCTGATGTTTACTTTGATCAGTGTAGATTTGTAGGTAGACAGGATACCTTATATGGAGGAAGAAATTCTCTAGTAGCATTTAATAAATGTAAAGTAATGGGAGCATGCGATTTCATCTTTGGACCGATGACAGCGGTATTCTACAAATGTCAATTGGTTTTAAATACTAGTGAAGATGGAAATGATGTGGCTTATATTACAGCAGCACAGCAGAATGAGGGTGTAAGAGGTTACTTAATGTACAACTGTACTGTAACTTCTGCAGAGCCCGGTGTAGAAACAGCTTCTGAAAAGATTTCTAAACCAGGTTACTTTGGAAGACCTTGGAGCCCAACCCATAGTGAAGTAGTCTTCTATAAGACGATTATCAATGCTACTGATTTCTACGGCGAATTAGAGTCCATGATAGAACCAATTGGTTGGTTAAGTACCTTAGGCGGTACATCAGAAAAGATGTATGAATATGGAACCATGGAAGCTCTGAAGGGAGCGGATCATAGCGCAGAACGTGCAGAATGGTCAACCGTATTAACCGAAGCGAAACTTTCCGATGGTACAGATATATCAAGTGCTGAAAAAGCAATCCAAGCATTCCTCGGAGATTGGCTACCATTTACCATTGATCCTAGTGATGATGTGGCGGAAATCGTAGAACCTAGCCCAACTGATCCTCCGGTTCAAACAAAAACTATGGTATTGAAAGCCGATGAGGTGGAAGCTGGTTCTTATACATCAACATTTGAACATAATGGATTTATGATTACGGCTGCCAATGATCGTAAGGTTGATGTTGATGCCAATAATAAAACCTTTGATGATGGCGAAAGCTTTAGTCAAAGAATTAAATTAGGTGGAGATGGTGCGGCAGATTATCGTTCCATCCACTTTACAACCACAGGAGCAGCTACCGTTAAAATCTATGCACTAAGCTCTTCCTCTGGTTCTGATCGTGCTCTTACCTTGTTTAAACTTGATGGAACAGAGGTAGGAGATGTACCAGCCTATGGTCAAAGATATGAAGTAGGAACCATAGAAATCGCAGAAGCAGGAGATTACTATTTGGCATCCAAGGATAGCGGCGTTAATGTATATGGTGTAGTTGTTGCTATGGAAGAAGTTCCAGCAGAACCAGTTACAATTGCCCTTTCAGCGGATGAGTTAGAAGTTGCTTCTTATGATTCAACCTTTGAAAAGAATGGATTTACCATTACGGCTGCTAGTGATCGTAAGGTTGATGTTGATGCAAATAGTAAAACCTTTGATGATGGCGAAAGCTTTAGTCAAAGAATTAAACTTGGAGGAACTGGTACAGCAGACTATCGTTCCATTCACTTTACAACGACAGGGGCAGCTACTGTTAAGATCTATGCTATCAGTAGCTCTTCAGGTTCCGATCGAGCTCTTGGCTTGTATAAACTAGATGGAACCATGGTAGGAGAAGTACCAGCCTATGGTCAAAGATACGAAGTAGGAGTTCTTGAAATAACAGAAGCAGGAGATTATTATTTGGCATCTCCATCCAGTGGAGTTAATGTATATGGTATTGTGGTTACTATGGAAGGTGGAAGTTCTGAACCAGAAAGAAGTGACTGGGATACCGTTGCAGCACCAGTAATTACAGACATTACTCAAGATGGTTCTAAGATTATTGTAACCTTTGAGTTAGTGACTGGTATGAATGGTGCCGATAAGGCTACTGTTTCTATGCTGGATCAGGATGGCAAGGTAATTGACAGTGTATTAGTAGGAAAGAATGATAAATTAACTACTAGAACTGCTGAACTTGTACCGGAATCCAGTGGTAAATATGCTTTCCAAGTGGTGGCAGAAAGAACTGATGAAACTACAGTAAAAGAAAGCGAACTATCCCAACTATTTGACTTTGTACTTCCTTTGGGAACACCATCCATTAAAGGTGCAACCAGCAAAGGAAATGGTAGTATTGAAGTTATTTGGGATTCTGTAAAAGAAGCAGAAAAATATGTGGTATCTTATAGAGCAGAAGGAGACAGCGAATTTAAGGATAGCATTACCGTAACAGAACCCAGTGCCCTAATCACAGGTCTTACCATTGGTACCAAGTATATTATCGCTGTTAAGGCTGTTCGTGGAGAGGATGTATCTGAGGCAGATGAGATTTCTGCAACAGCAACCCAAGACTCACAAAGACCTTGGTTCTTCTCTGCATTCGGTCAAGGGGTAAATACTTCTACCAACTATTATGAAGGTAATGCCAACGAAGGCTCTGTAACAGTAGCTAGTGAAGGTGGTAAAGGGAAATTAGTTCCTGCATCTACGGATGGCCTAGCATTCTACTATACAACCATTGATCCTGAAAATGAAAACTTTATTTTGGAAGCTACCGTAAATGTTGATTCCTGGAAGTATTCCAATGGTCAGGAAGGTTTTGGATTAATGGCAGCAGATGCTGTAGGTACCAATGGAGATAGTTCCGTATTCTGGAATAACTCCTATATGGCTACGGTTACTAAGGTTGAATATTTTTGGGATAGTGTTAACCAGAAAGTATCCGATGCTGGAGATAAGATTTCCATGAAACTTGGTGTTGGTGCTCAAGAGAAGACTGGTGTTACAGCGGAGAATATCGCAGATGGAACCATTAATACTAATTTAACAGAATTATTTAAATCCACTATGAGTCCGCTTGAAATATCTTGTGCATCAAAAGGATCCGGTACTTATAATATCGTTGGTAACTTTGAGGCTCCAGATCCTGTTGGAACAGTGAAGGAAGTTACAACCTTTAAGTTAAAGATTCAAAGAGATAATACAGGATATCGTTTGAGCTATACGGACGAAGATGGAAACATCATGACCAAACTTTATTATGATATTGAACGTGATAATCTAACTCAGATTGATAAGGACAATATCTATGTTGGTTTCTTCGCTTCCAGAAATGCAAAGATTACTGTAACCGATATTAAACTTACCACTTCAGATCCAAAAACAGATCCTCCTGCAGAGGAAAGAGAGAAGACCTATGTTACACCTTCTTATAAAGTGGTATCAGCAACTGCTACTGGTAACGATGACTATGAATTAATATTCTTATCCAATGCGGATGGTCTATTAACAGTAAAAGGTAAGAATGGTAATCCAATCGTTACTGATAAAGTGGTAACTGCAGATACTTATGCTAAGATGAATGTAAAATTAGATCTTGGTGATAATACATTCACAGTAGAATTCACACCGGATAAAGATTTCAAATTCAGTGAATATGAATATCTATCTTCCTATGAAACAGCTACCTTTACCCATAAAGTAAATCATAAATTCTATGATCGTGAGGTACTCCATGTAGCACCGAACGGCTTTGCGAGTGGAACAGGTAGTAAGGAAAATCCGTTGGATATCTACACAGCAGTAAAATATGTAAAAGCGGGTCAATTTATCGTCCTTGCAGAAGGAACCTATAAATTAAATAGAACGGTAACAGTTCCTCGTGGTATCAATGGTACTGCAGATCAGATGATTTACTTAATCGCTGATCCTAATGGGGAAAGACCGGTATTTGATTTTAGTAAAGCAAGTGCTGGAATGGTATTTGCAGGAGACTACTGGTATATCCGTGGATTTGATGTAACCAATACTGCGGATATGCAAAAGGGCGTACAATTATCTGGTGATTATTGTGTGCTTGATCAAGTGAATACTTATTATAACGGAAATACTGGTATCCAAATTAGTAGATATCTATCCTCGGATAAGTTTGAAGATTGGCCATCCAATAACTTAGTACTCAACTGTACCTCTTATGCAAACGCAGATCGAGGTTATGAGGATGCCGATGGATTTGCTGCAAAACTTACCATTGGCGAAGGTAATGTATTTGATGGTTGTATCGCATACAACAATGCCGATGATGGGTGGGATCTATTTGCGAAACCAGAAACTGGACCAATTGGTCAGGTTATTATTCGAAACTGTGTAACCTATGGAAATGGTTTCCTTCCAGATGGAACCAATGCTGGTAATGGTAATGGATTTAAACTAGGTGGAAGCAGTATCCAAGGCAATCATATATTAATGAACAGCGTAACTTATGATAATAAAGCCAAAGGTATCGATTCCAACAGTGGTCCAAATATCATCGTTTATAACAGTACCACATTTAACAATGGTTCTTATAACGTAGCCTTCTATACCAATGATGCTGTCAATACAGATTTCTTTGCAGAGGGTGTTATTTCCTTCCGTACAGAAAACTTAGAAAATGCAGCTGGTGAGAATATTAAGGCTAAGGGAACACAGGATACGAATAAGATCTATGGTCCAAGCAATTATTACTGGGATCAGGCTAGTAAGAGTTCTAAGAATACCGAAGGTAGACAAGTGGCTGAAGATTGGTTTGTTAACCTAGATACTAGCAGTAAGCTAACCAGAAATAATGATGGTACCATTAATATGAATGGTTTATTGGTATTAACCGATAAGGCACCAGAAAATGTAGGAGCAGTTGTTGGTGGAACTCCATCTTGGATTATTAGTATTCCAGATGAAGAGGTAGAGCCTACTC
Source organism: Clostridiales bacterium (assembly GCA_012839085.1). Classification (GTDB taxonomy): domain Bacteria; phylum Bacillota; class Clostridia; order Lachnospirales; family Lachnospiraceae; genus Mobilitalea. The sequence goes on along the minus strand of DUNZ01000225.1, from coordinate 8,972 downwards.
CAGAACCTACACCTACACCTGAAGTTATTGTTACACCTACACCAGAACCAACACCGGTACCTACGGTAGAAGAAATAGCTGGTGAGCGTAATCAGGCTGCAGTATCCTTAGAATCTACAGTACAAGAAGGTAAATTAAATGTAGCTGTTAATGTATCTAAGGATGATATCTTAAAGATGGTAGAAGACTCCGATACAAAGGATATCATTATCCCGATTACTTCGGATACTCTAATCAGTCAACTGGAGCAGGATGACATCAGTGACTTTGAGATTTCAGTAGGTTTACCTAAGGATTTACAGAAGGAAGATATCGATAAGATTAACATTCCAATGCCTGTAGATTTGTTAAAGAAAGCTGCTGAAACGAAGAAGGATGTTAAAGTAACAGTGAATGATGAAGAAGGCAAACCGATGTATTCCTGGAGTTTCTCAGGTGAAGACTTGGCAAATTCCGATCAAGACATGGATGATGTGAATCTTACCATTAAGGTTGCGGATGCAGCAGAAGATGAAAACCTAAGTAAATTATTAGGTGATAATCTAGATAGTGAAGATAACAATAAGAAAGCTATCGTTGCAAACTTTGGTCATGATGGTTTATTACCTGCAAAAGCTACCGTAAGGATTTATGTGGGTCATATCATTGATGCTTCTGTAACGGATGAAGTTTTCGTATATCATTACAATCCAGTAACGGATAAACTAGAATCCTTACCATTCAGTTCCCAGTATGCAGTGGATCAAGATGGATACATCACCATCGATTTAGTTCATTGTTCTGACTATGTATTCTTAACAGAGAAACCGGATAGCAAGCTTGTTGTCTCCTTAATGAACCAGATTGAAATTAATCCGGATGGCGGAACAATCTATTTGGATGGACCAAAATCTACAACAAAGATTGAAATCACATTACCAGATACCCTTGAATTGGTATCATCCTTGGATGAGGAAATGACCAAGAATGGTAAAGGTGCTGTGAAAGTAAACTTTACTGCTATGAATGATAAGGTTGTAAGGATTGATAGTGAAGGCAATATTGAAGCAGTATCTTCAGGAAGAACCTACATTATTACTAATGTGAAACTATATAGTAATAAGAGTAAGGCAATCCTGGTGCGTGTTGTTGTTAAATAAACAATGTTAATTACCCCCTCGGGTAAATAATGGGGAAGGTGAGATAGAGAAATTCTCACCTTTCTCTTTTTTGCTTTTTAGGATTGGCCCTTGATGAATTCCTTTAGCCATCTTCTCTAGCTTGATAAAATTATGCAATTTATGAGGTAAAGAAAATCTAATATGTCCAATAGTATTTATTTCCATCCAATAGTATAATCTAGGATGAAATAGGAAGAGGACAAAACACAATGGACATTAGAGATTAAAATAAAGGAGAGAGGATGTTTATGAAAAAAATCAAATCTAGGTGGAAGTCGGGATTGCTATTCCTTCTATTATTTTTGATGATATTTTGTATGCCAACATTAAATATTAAGGCTGCTAAGGTTGGAGAGGGAGTGAAAAGTAATCCATTATCTTTACGGGACCTAACGGTAGATGAAATGGTAGCTGAAATGGGTGCAGGCTGGAACTTAGGAAACACCATGGATGGGCACACCGGTTTTACTCCTAGTGAAACCCTTTGGCAAGATGTTGAGACCACAAAGGAATTAATCAAAGCGGTCCATGATCTGGGTTTTAATACCATTCGAGTTCCGGTAACCTGGGGAACTATGATTGATGATGAGAATGGTTATGCCATTAATGAAACTTGGATGAGTCGAGTTCAGGATATCGTAGATTACTGTATTTCTCAAGATATCTATGTAATCATTAACATTCACCATGATGGTGCTGAGCAAACAGGATGGCTTCGGGTTGCGGCTGATGATATCGAACCTGTATATGAAAAATTTGAGCATGTTTGGAGGATAATAGCAGAACGATTTAAGGATTATGATGAGCATCTGATTTTTGAATCCATGAATGAGGTCACTGGCGGGGTAGACACTACCGAGGGAGTTATTCGTGATACCAAAGTTATTATGAATTTAAATCAAATCTTTGTCGATGTGGTTCGCTCTACGGGATCCAACAATGAAAAACGCTGGTTATCTGTACCGGGACGTTACACAAATATTGATAAAATGACAGATCCCAAGATTGGCTTTGACCTCCCGAAAGACACTATTGAAAATAGAATTTTTGCTTCCGTTCATTATTATGACTATACCTTTGGTATGGTGGAAACCTTAGGAGTAACCTTATTTAGTTATGATTCTGCTTTGAAACTAGCAAAAAGTTTTGAAAAACTGCAGGAGCGATTTACCTCAAAAGGTATTCCAGTCATCCTAGGTGAATATGGAGCAATTAATAAAATGAATACCATAGAGCGTGCATATCATGTGGAAGCCCTTACAAGATTCTGCCAGGAATTTGGTATAGTGGCTTGTTACTGGGATCAGGGTTGGTACGACTTATCCATGGAACCAGACTATAGCTATACCTTAGTCGATAGAAAAACTGGAAAAAGTATATATCCTGAGATAACGGATGCGATTATGCGTGGTACATATTTACCTTCAAAATCAGAGGACTATTCCGATATCGTAAAAGATCCTGAAATCATAAAAATTGACCAAATCATATTAGAGGAAGATAATGTTATCTTAACCCTTGGGGAAAATAAGAAGTTAACTGCCAAGCTAACACCAGAAGAAAGCAATGATTTGCTACTTTGGAAGACGCAAGATGAAAGAATCGCTACTGTATTTAATGGAAATATTCGAGCTAGGGGAATAGGAAAAACGAATATCATAGCATTTTCTCAAAGTGGTTCTATAGAAAAAGTAATACCGGTTACTGTTATGGCCAAAGAATCTTCTACTCCTGCTACTGCCATTGTTACAGAAAAAGATTCTTATGAGCTAATTGTTGGAAGTCATATCTTTTTAAATGCCACGATAGAACCTGCAGGTTCGGATGAGTTTCTAACCTATCATTCATCCAATGAAGATATTGTTACCGTTTCCCCCTTGGGAAAAGTGGTAGCCAAAGCCACTGGAAGAGCATACATAACCATGACAGCCTCCAATGGGTTAACAAAAACGGTAAAAATCACAGTGAAGGAAGAAGAAAAAGAGATAGCATTAAACCTAGCCATCAATGTATACTATAATGATTCAAACCTAAATTATTTTAGTAATGAAGTCGGTGAAAATATTACGGTTCCTGGTGAAGGACAGTATACCTTAACCTTTGATGTATCAAAGCATTTGTCTGATCAGGCAAAGGCCGCAGGAGTTACCAGTCTGAATAACCTGACAGCAGTTTATATTAAAGATTATGATGTTACAACCCATGTAACAAATAAAACTCCCCTGGAGTCTTGTAATATCATGTTTGATAAAATTGTAGTAGATGGGGTTGAATTGACAATTAATCAAACAGAACCTAAAACTGCCTTGAAGAAGAACGGTGTCTTGGATACCAATGATCCACTTAACTCTTGGGATGGTTCCGTGGTGGATGAGGTTACGGTTACCAACCATGTCCTAAATATCGTCGGTATCGATCAACCTCAAAAAATCGAAGTTACTTTCACTCTTTCCGATATGGTTTATAAAAGTACTCAAGTAGGTGACGTGATTGAAGCTACTAACATAGAAGCTCTGAATCAAGAAATTTCTTCAAAAGCAGGAGAAGAGATGGATTTACTGGCAGTGATAGCTCCAGCGAATACCACATCTAAAATCTGCTTTGTTTCCTCCGATGCTTCCATTGCCTATGTGAATCCCAGCTCGGTTACAGTGGATGCAGAGTCTGGAAAGGCAAGCAGAACCTTAAGAGCCATGTCTGAGGGAGCAACCACAATCACAGCATTCACCGAAAACGGACTTACGGCTGTATATCAAGTTTTGGTGGAGGCGGCTGAAGTGGTAGAAGAAGTTGCAGAGCCAGAGCCAGATAAGAAGGATGATAAGGGAATAGTAGAAAAGAAGGATGAAACTGATCATGAGGAAGCGGTGAAGGAGACCATACAGGTAGAAGAAGAGAAAGAAAACAAGTCAACACTACTAATTACTTTAGTTGCTACTGTAATTGCTCTAATCCTGATCGGCCTTGTAATATTTGTACTTAGAAAAAAAGCAATTAAATAGGTAACAGAATAGGTAACAGAATATGTAAATTATCAAGTGGATTATAAGTTAAGTTTCCTAGAAGCTGCTGTAAAATCGATATTTGTATCGCTTTTATAGCAGTTTTTTCTTAAAGGAATATTAATCCTGTAGATTTTAATGGTTTGTTATTTCATAATTATCTTTTCTATATTAAAATAGGAATATATTTAATTTTAAAATACAAATATATTTAATTGATTTGGTGTTTAAAGGATTGGAAGCAGATAGTAAAATGGTAGTACAAATAGAAATGGACGAAAAAGGGTGTGATAAATATGGATAAATTATTTCAAGGGCAGAAGAAGCAAAAAAAGGATAATAGGAAAAAGATATTAAACATTCTAGCAATTATATTGGTCTCCTGTTCAATGGTTTATCTATTGATTCTCGGATTTCGTATTGTAAAGAACAATGATTCTACATTGGATGATGCTATAGGAAGCAATAATGAGGATAGTCTTTTTGAAGAAACTCCTGAAGTGGGGGAGAATGATTTTGCCAATCAAGATGGACAAAGCATACCAAGTGGGATAGATGAGAATGGTGATCTTAATCCTAATCATATGGAAGAGAATAGAGGAGAGAATACAGGAAACCTAGGTGGTGAAGGAAATCTAGGTGGTGAAGGAAATTCAAGTGGTGAAGGAAATCTAGGTAGTGAAGAAAATCTAGGTAATCTAGGTGATACAGGTAATTCAGGAGATACAGTGAGTACAGGGGATTTGGGAGATACTGCGGATCTTTCTCAAGGTAATCATAATCATGGGGATGATAAGGATAGTTCAAAACAAAAAAATGAGAACCTAGAAGATAGTAATAAGAATACTAAGAAACCAAATGATTCGAAGGTAGTAGAAGAAAATTTAGATGCAAAAGATGGTGATAAGGAAGATCCACAAAGAGAAGGAAATAAAGGAGGAAATACCAATATAAGTGATTTGGAAGATCAAACCGATGAGGAAGAAACAATTACCTATGGCATTGACGTGGCCAAATGGCAGGGAGTCATTGATTGGAAGAAAGTAAAAGAGTCCGGTGTTGATTTTGCTATGATTCGAGTGGGATATCGAACCCAGGTAAGTGGAGAAATTATGGAAGATCCCTATGCAAAATATAATTTGCAGCAGGCAAGTAAATATGAAATTCCCATCGGGGTATATTTCTTTTCAACAGCCATCAATAAGAAAGAAGCGAAAGAAGAGGCTAAGTGGGTTGCTGATTTTATTGCACCATATCCAATTACCTATCCGGTTGCATTTAACTGCGAAGGCTTTTCCGATCAAGAAAACCGTCAATATGGGTTAAGCAAAGAAGAACGTAGTGCCTTAGCCAATACTTTCCTTGATGAAATAAAAAAGCAGGGCTATGAACCCATGTTTTATGCATCCAAAAGTGAAATGGAGAAGAGTGCCCAGTGGGATATGGATTTATTAGGAAGTAAGTATAAAGTATGGGTGGCTCAATATCCAGAAAAGCCATATCCAGAAACTTTGAAATCATCCTATTCTGGAAAACATGCTATGTGGCAGTTTACTGGTAACGGAACCGTAGAAGGCATTGAGAAAGCAGTCGATATTAATGTTGCCTATTTCAGCTATAAAAGCATAAAAAAACCAAAGGATCCAACACCTCAGGAGGCTGTAAATGCTGATCCAGCAGCTTTAATTGATTTTAAGGAAGTAAATGAAATCGTGACGGCTAAATCAGTAACGAATTTGCGTTCCGTTCCCAGTTCGGTTGATCCAGATACTATTGTGGCTGTTTTACATTATGGAGATAGGGTAAAACGTACTGGTATCGGTAACAATGGTTGGTCAAGGTTGGAATATGAAGGGAAGATTGTATATGGAGTAACTTCATTCCTAACTACGGATTTGAATTATCAGGAAAATAATACACCCACAATAGACCGACCGGAGGCAGGGATTACCTTTGAAGAGGTGCATGAGAAAGTAACTGCTAAGATAAAAACGAACCTTCGTCTGCTTCCCAGTGCCGAAGATGAAGAAACTATCGTTACAACTTTATTAAATGGAGATGTTGCAATCAGAACCGGTATTGGGGATAATGGTTGGTCTAGAGTAGAATATCAAGGTCAAACCTTATACGCCCTTACCAGTTATCTTACACCTGTAGAATAAAATAATACAGGGATTGTTGTCGCCATTTAAGTATATATGGACTTTTATATCGATTTATTGTAAGATTATTTTAAGAGTTGTAAGTAAATACAAAGATAAGTTTAGACTAGATCTGATGATATTTAATAATTTATCCGAACTGAAGTTGAAATTTTTAGGATACCTAGGATAAGATTTTTTTAAGGAACCAAAGATAAAGATATGATAAAAAATGTGGATACTTATAGTATGGGGTGTACATATGAATAATGAAAAGTTACTATTAAAGAGTGAAACAGAGATTTTTAATGATTTAATAAATACGCTCCCATTTGGGATTGTTATCATGGATCAATCTAATGTTGTTATTAATGTGAATCATAAATTTATGGAATATTTTCAGTTGGAGGAAGACTTATTAGGAAAACCCTTCCGCTTGCAAGATTTGGAATGTGAAATTCTTGAGGAATTGATAAAAGACCGTGCCATACTGGTTTCCATTCGAAGTAAAATTTATTCAATGAATAAAATTCCTTTAACTCAAAACAATTTATTTCCCGATGGCTATGCACTTGTTTTTCAATTGTATGACAAGCATAATGTAGTACTTGATAAATTCCAGCAGATTGCAAATGTTGATTATTTGACCAAACTTGCGAATCGTGGAGGCTTATACCAATATTTTGACAGTTTGGACAAAAGTCAGACCATGCATTTTTTGTTCCTAGATATCGACAACTTTAAAATTGTAAATGATGTATATGGACATACTTCTGGGGATGAATTGCTAGTCATGGTGGCAACCAAGATTACCAATTGCATTCCGGGAACCTTTGTATCAAGAATTGGAGGAGATGAATTTGTTATCATCCTCTCAGGAACCTTAAGGGAAGAGGAAGTAACAAACATTGCCAGAAACATTTTAGCGGAAGTATCTAATTCGGAATATCCGAATGATATCCTATATATGATTTCCATTAGTATTGGAATCGTATTAAATCAGAAACTGGATTGTAATCTGGATGATATTCTATATAAATGTGATTCAGCCATGTACCGGGCGAAAAAGAATGGAAAGAATCAATTTATTATATTTAATACCATGGAAGATGAAGTCATGGAGCAGAAAAGAATTGAAGAAGAAATGCATCATGCTTTGGCCAATGGCGAATTCGTTGTATATCTTCAACCTAAGATGAATATGCTCACTTCGAAATTATATGGTGCGGAGGCCTTGGTACGCTGGGAACATCCAACAGAAGGTTTATGGCTCCCTGGGAAATTCATTCCTATTTTTGAGAACAATGGATTTATCGTAGAATTGGACATGTTTGTGTTTGAAGAGGTTTGTAAACTAAAGAAACTTTGGAAAAATGAAGTCTTTGGGCATACCGTTATTTCCGTAAATATGTCTCGGCTACATTTTTATAGGGAAAATTTTGTGGAACGACTTCTATCAATTACAAATAAATATGAAGTAAATACCAATGAGATAGAGATAGAAATCACAGAGGGCATATTTTTAAACAATAATAAAGAAAACTTAACCGTAGTTAAAAAATTAAAAGACGCTGGATTTTTTGTATCGGTTGATGATTTTGGCTCAGGTTACTCTTCCCTTAATTTATTGAAGGATATACCAGCCGATATATTAAAAATTGATCGTGAATTCTTACAATTATCAGAAGATGATGTCAGAAGTAAAACGGTTATAAAAAATGTAATTGCTATGGGTAAGGATCTCAAATTGGAATTGATAGCGGAAGGGGTAGAGACCCTGGATCAGGTCTTATTTTTAACGAGCTGTGGATGTGAATTGGGGCAAGGTTTTTATTATAGTAAACCACTTCCAGTGGATCAATTTGTTGAATACGCAAAGAAATATACTCCTCTTAATGAAAAATGCATTAAATTTTCCTTTCATAACAATCTGTGGGATGATAATCAAGAATTTAAGGGAGTATATAATGGTGATCACCTTACCTTTTGCGAAGGGGTCATTGCTGGTACTAGTGCTATTTATCTAACAGGAGGCGGCGTACATCAAAATGTTGTAAAACTTCCAACTTCTGTACTGTGTAGTGACAGTTATACCATTTCCATGTGGGTAAAAGCCTGCAAATCAAATTACTGGACCAGTCTGTTTTTCTTGGAATACGAGTATGGTTTTGCTAGTCTAGTACCATGTTCTTGGGAAGGGACTTCCACCTATCGGGTGAAAGATAGGGATATTAATGGATGGTACGATACGACTTGTTGTAGTTTAATGTTAAATGAATGGATTCACCTTGCAATAACCTATGATGCGAAAAGCGAAATCGTTAGGTATTATGGTAACGGAAAACAAATTGGGTATTTAGAGCATGTACCAACCCTAAGAGTACTGAAGCAGATCTTTCTTGGTGGAGATATTTTCCAGAATTCTTTCCAGGGTTATGTTTGTGATTTAATGATTAGTGATACTGCAAAATCCGAGAAAGAAATATGGAGTATCTTTGAGCAGTACATTTCACATCCTTCCTATAAGCATTTATGGGTAACCACTGAAAAGAATGAAAAAGAGGATGAATTGAAGCAAGAAAATTAAAAGAAAGATCTTGGTTTGAAGCACGAAGCATAAAATGAAAGATCATGTATGAAGCAAGAAGAATTCAATGAAAGATCATGTA
>DUNZ01000224.1 GCA_012839085.1 Clostridiales bacterium | reverse complement strand
TAGAAAATAATTAAGAAAATGAAAGAAAACAAAGGAAAAAGCATAAGTATAAAAAGGGGGTTTTCCCCAGTCGCTATAATAAGAGTAGATAGCTGTATATAAAAATATCATAAAGGAAAAAAAGGAAATAGTTAATTATTAAATGAAATGGTAAGAATTTGGATAAAACACTTGAAAAAATTCACATAAAGGTGTAGAATAATACTAAGCATTGTATTTTTTTCTACAATTGATATAAAGCAAAAGAGGTTGTTACATACCATGGTTTTTATATAAATGTATTTTTATTCACTAAGAATAATATAGGGGGGAAGGGATATGCGTTTGTTTAAAACATATAACGATAATACAAATACAGAACGAGAGCCAGTTACCGAGAGAAATGGCGTTATGATCGTTGATGATTCTCGTTTTTCAAGAAATGTATTGAGAGATATATTGAAAAATGAGGGGTATGAGGTGGTTGGTGAAGCTGGGGATGGGTTGAAGGCTATAGAGATGGCCACAGAATTAAAACCGGAAATTATTTTTTTAGATGTGGAGATGCCGAAGCTAGACGGAATAGGTGCAATACCTCGGATACTAGAACAGGATCCCGGTATAAAAATTATTATGTGTACAGCTTTAGGACAAAAAAAGATTATTGTTGAAGCTACAAAGGCGGGTGCAAAAGATTATGTCATTAAACCATATAAGAAAGAAAACATTACCAGTGTTTTACAGTTATTAAAGCCTAAAAAGGAAGCACAAGTAATACCCTTTCAAACAAATAAGAAACACACTCTGAATGAAACTTTGAGTGATATTGGAGATGAAAAGCCTCATATATATGATGAGGAAAAACTTATTAGAAGTGATGATGAAAAAAGTGATGCATATGATGGTGAAAAGCTAAATACTTATCAAGGAGAAAGATTACATACATCCTATCAAGGAGAAAGTTTAAATAAAGCTTACCAAGGAGAAAGTTTAAATAAAGCTTACCAAGGAGAAAGTTTAAATAAAGCTTACCAAGGAGAAAGTCTACCCTCGAATACCATCGGTATAAATGATGAATTTGATGAAAGTAAGCAGGACAGCCTGATTGTTGAAAAATTAGAAGAAAATAAGGCTATAGACGATCTTATTGTAGACCCATTTATAAATATCGATGAGGAAACCATAGAAGGGTTTCAAACGAGTAGTTTGATCGATGAAGTGGAAGAATTCTTTGATGAGGAGAGAAGTATCGAGGAGATAATCGAAGACCAGCCCGAAGAAATGGAAACGATAAAAGTAGAACAAGATGGGCAAATATTCGATGAAAGAGATCTGGATGAAACCATAGAAGAGATAGTGGAAGATCAAATTGAGGACAAGCTTGCGGAAGATATCGTAAAAGAGGTTCAAGAAACACATGATATTGATGAAGTGGGCGGACAAACGGCTATGGAAGAGCAGGCAGAAATACTGGTTGAGGACAAGTTCGTAGAAGAAGAGATATTAGAAGAAGAGACCCTGGTAGATGTGACAGAAGAACTTGAAATTGATGAAGCAAACGAAGACAAAAATGTTGAAGAGATTGTAGAGGATGAAATTGAGGACATAATCGAAGAAGAGGCTTCTATAGAAGATACGCAAGAAGGATTAGTAATCTTTGAAGAAGATATAAACGTGAACATAGAGGTATCTGTAGATGAGGATACAGAGGAAGCGATAACTTTACAGCAGAATCAAGAGGAAGAATTCGTTGCTGATAGGACTCTTCGTGAGAATGTTTCTAATAAATTTGCTTATTTATTGACGGATAGATTTCGGACAGAAACTGTGACTTTCAATAGCCCAGCAAAAAACAGAATTTCTTGTCGTGAGGATAAGGAAGTAATAACAGATGGAGTTTTCTTAGGATGTAATACACCAATCAAGCAAGTCCGCTTTTTAGGAATGATGAATTCCTATATAAGCCTAGATAATCGTTTGCAAAAAATTCTCTTTGATTCGCCTAAGTTGAGGATTTCATCACAAAACATAGGGGTGCGAAAGTCGATGCGAGAGACTATGGAGAATAAAACGACCTATATGAAAGAATTTGCGATGATTGATATTTTGAATATATCAGAATCGAGTTACCATTCAAAAGCTATGAAGAATTCAGAAGACAGCGGAATTTATGCTGCAATTAAAGATTTGGTTGGAAATAAAAATATGCGGATTTTGACATAAAAGTTTCAAGTGAAAAAAATCAAAGATTAATAATTAATAATCGATAATGTTGTGGAGGGGAGATTACATTATGATGAAATTTGTTTTTGAAAGAAACAAAATAAAAACCTTTAATCAAATCCTTGGGGAAAAGAATGAAATTAGCATTTTGAAAAATTATGATACGAAAGTTTTAGAAGAAGAAGATAAAAAGGATTTTATTGAAATGGGTATCTTAACCCCAGAAGGTAATGTAAAAGAAGAGATTAAATCAGGGTTGGAACTTTTGGCTAAACCGAAAGCACTTGTTAATATTATGTTTACTGGTGGTGTAGCTAGGTATGATCATTCGATATGTTTTGATAAGAATTTCCAGAAGCAAATATCTTTTACGGCGACACCAAGTACAATTACGATTGATGAAGAGTCAGATTCTAAAGATGTATTAGGGGTGTTTGAGGAGTTTGTTGGCAAGAGCAATCTTAAAAGTGTTGGCTTTTATAACAAATTTGATATAGCTGAAGCATTGGTTATAGCATCTATGCTTGATATGGAAAGAAGAGCATCTCTTAGAGCATTTGTTGATGAGTTTCCTTATAACAGAAACTTATATAATAGCAATATTATCTGGAGGATGATAAATAGTACGAATCCCAGTATTCAGTGGTTTGTATACTGCATTAATGAAGTGGTTGGAGAGCATATTCCACTATCGCAGAAACAAGTTCAAGAGGCTTTGGAACAATTATCAGATAAGGGGATTATTACAAAACAAGAAAATCAATATCAATTATCTTCAGAATTATGTTTGCTAGCAAATCGAATGATCATCGTTGATAATGTCATTACAGTTGAAGCTCTTAGTATTAATGATGAAAATGAAATTATTGGCTCAGGTTTCACCTGTATACAATCAGGAATCCATGATTTACTAATGCTGGATTATGATGGAAAAAATATTATATTTGAAACGGTAAATTCAGTACGTTTATTAGAATATATGGAGCGTTTCTTAAATGCAGAAACCTTTTATTCAAAAACATCTTAAATAAAATACAAATAAAAATAGGTAGTAATATTATTAATTGAAACCTGGAAAAGGGATAAGAGGTGATTAAGATAGATAGGAGAAAAAAACTGGGGGATTTACTTATTGAAGCTGGTATTTTATCAGAGGAACAGTTAAATGAGGCTTTGGAGATACAAAAACAAACCGGTTCCAGGTTGGGTAGCATATTAATTGATAATAACTTTGTAAGTGAAGACCAGATAATGGAAGTTTTGGAATTTCAATTGGGAATTCCCTTTATCGATCTGAATAATATTACTATTTCAAATGATGTGCGGCACTTAATCCCTTATCAATTGGTTCTAAGACATAGTGTGGTACCAGTGAAATTGGAATTGAATCTTCTTTATGTTGCTATGGAAGATCCATTGAATTTTATTGCTATTGAAGATATAAAAATGGCAACTAATTATGAAATCGTACCAGTAATTTCTTTTAAAAGTGCCATAACGAGTACCATTAATAAATTCTATGGTAGTGAAACAGCAGATAAAGCAATTCAAGAATTTCAAAAAGAAACAGATTTATCTAGCATGAACTCGACAGCGCAGAATTACCAATCGTTTGAAGTGGATTCGGCACCGATTGTACGTCTGGTAAATTCGACTATTGAATTAGCTGTATCGGAGGGTGCTAGTGATATACATATTGAACCAATGTCAAATGAAATTCGTGTACGTTTTCGAGTAGATGGTAAGCTTCATTTGTCTAAAAGCATACCTAAAGAAGCCAGTGCTGCAGTTTCTACTAGAATTAAAATCCTAGCAGGATTAGATATAGCTGAAAAAAGAATACCACAGGATGGACGTTTTGATTTTCAATTTAAAGATAAATTATTAAATATACGTGTTTCCGTTCTTCCTACTGCCCATGGAGAAAAAGTAGTAATGCGTATTTTGGATAAAACAAATTTTTTGATTCCAAAAGAAAGACTAGGTTTCACAAAAGAAAACCTTGAAAAATTTGATCAATTACTCCAAAATCCCAATGGGATTATTTTGATTACTGGGCCAACAGGGAGTGGTAAATCAACTACATTATACACCATGTTAAGTGAACTGAATCAGGTTTACGATAATATTATTACCGTTGAAGATCCAATTGAATACATGATTGATGGTCTTAATCAGGTACAGGTAAATACCAAGGCTGGTTTGAATTTTGCCAGTGCCTTAAGATCTTTCTTAAGACAGGATCCGGATATCATCATGGTTGGTGAGATTAGAGATGCGGAAACAGTGGAAATTGCAATTCGTGCTGCGATCACAGGTCATCTGGTACTAAGTACATTACATACCAATGATGCGGTAAGTACAATATCCAGATTAATTGACATGGGGATTCCACCTTATATGATAGCTGTTTCTTTGATGGGTGTCATATCACAAAGATTAATTCGCAGATTATGTCCGGCTTGTGCCCAAATTTATGAACCTCAAGATTATGAGATAAAATATTTGGGTCTACCACAAGGAAAATATCAATTTAAAAAACCAGTTGGTTGTTCCTATTGTAAAAATACTGGATATAAAGGAAGAATTGCCGTACATGAAATACTTTTGGTTACCAGAGAAATGCGGAATATGATTGCACGAAATGTTTCAATTAATGAATTGACGCATTTTGCAATTGCTAATGGAATGTCGACTTTAAAACAAGAAAGTGTAAAGTTAATTCAAAGTGGCATAACTTCTTTTAAGGAAGTGATGGATATCACTTACTCACAAGAAGGTTAAAAAATATCTGTGCGTGGTTACTATTTAACAGGAGGAAAGATGAAGCTGGAAGAGATTTTATTAAAGGCAGTAGAACTAAAGGCATCTGATTTACATATAACTGTGGGAGTACCTTGTACGGTGAGAGTCCATGGAAAACTTAAATTTATTAATGATATTGTAGTAACTCCGAAAGAGAGTGAACGTTTGGTTCGCGAACTAACCAGTGATTATCATTGGCAGGTATTGATTAATAAAGGAGAAGTGGATTTCTCTTATTCATTACCTGGAATTCAACGATTTCGAGTGAATGCATATAAACAAAGAAATACATATGGAGTGGCATTGAGACTCATAAATACTGAAATACCTAAAATTGAATCATTGGGTCTTCCGTCAGTAATCAAAGATATAACACAAAAAAACAGTGGTTTAGTACTAGTTACGGGACCAACGGGAAGTGGAAAGTCTACCACCCTAGCTAGTATGATTGAGTTAATTAATCAGTCAAGGGATCGATTAATTATTACCTTAGAAGATCCTATCGAATATTTATTTAAACATAAAAAAAGTATTATTAACCAGAGAGAAATAGGAAATGATACCTTGAATTTTTCCAATGCCTTAAGAGCCTGTTTAAGACAAGATCCAGATGTAATCTTGGTGGGAGAAATGCGTGATTTTGATACCATATCCGTAGCTTTAACGGCAGCAGAAACAGGGCATTTGGTATTTAGCACACTGCATACGGTAGGTGCTTCTGCTACCGTTGACCGAATTATTGACGCATTTCCACCAAATCAGCAACAGCAAATCCGAATACAATTAGCCATGACTTTACAGGCAGTAATTTCTCAACAATTACTTGTTAGAAGTGATGGTAAAGGACGAGTAGCGGCTGTTGAAGTTATGATGGTCAATAATGCAGTACGAAATTTAATAAGAGAAGCAAAAGTGCATCAATTGAATAATGTAATTCAAACCAATGCCTCCCAAGGCATGAGAACTATGGATGATGCCCTAATCGAATTATATAGAAATGGTAGCATTACCAGGGAAGATGCTCTGGAGCGATGTGTCAATCCAGAGTATATGAAAATTAAGTTACAGTAATAACATTTTACGAAAGAGAGGTAAAAGATGCCAAAATTCCAATATAAAGCGAAGAATATGGCTGGCAGAATTATAGAAGGGGTATACGAGGCCCCAAGCCAACAAGCGGTTGTTGAAATGGTTCGACAAAAATCTTTTTACCTTTTGGAAATTAAAGAAATCATAGAACGAAAAGACATCAAAGAAATGGATCTCTTTTCTAAAATTACCATAAAGGATATTACAATCTTTTGTAAACAGTTTGCTGCTATCCTAAGAGCAGGTGTACCGTTAATTCAAGCCCTACATATGTTGACAAACCAGACAGAAAACAAATTGCTACAAAACATAATTCATAAAATTAGTGAGGATATTCAAAAAGGTAGTAGTTTATCTATGGCCATGAGTGCCCATGGTAAAAAAATTCCACCAATTTTAATACATATGATACATGCAGGAGAAGTTAGTGGAACTTTAGAAAATTCTTTGGAAGTGATGTCAGAACATTTTGAAAAAGCTCATAAGCTTCGGCAAAAGGTAAAAAGTGCAATGATATATCCAATTTTGGTATGTGTTGTCGCAGTTATTGTGGTTATTTTCCTACTGACATTTGTTGTCCCTACTTTTATAAAATTATTCGAATCCTCAGGAACAGAATTGCCCTTCATTACCAGAATGTTAATTGCTATGAGTGGCTTTCTAAAGAACAATTTTTTATTCATCCTTTTGTTTACTGTTTTATTGGTAGGCGGAATTAAGTTTTATTTATCTAGTGAAAAAGGAAGATTATCCTTTGATCAAGCTAAGTTTCGTATGCCCTTATTTGGAGAGTTACAGACAAAATCTATAGCAGCTAATTTTTCTAGAACAATGTCAACTCTTATGTCAACAGGTGTTGGGATTACAGAGGCTTTGAATATTACTTCCCAGGTACTGGAGAATACTTATGCAAGAAAAATCATGGGTAAGATTGAAATGCAAGTTAAAGAAGGAAAAGGTTTATATGTGCCGGTTAGAGAATCAAAACTTTTCCCAGTCATGATGGAAAATATGATTATGTTGGGAGAGGAATCTGGTACCTTAGAGAATATGTTGTCAAAAACGGCTGATTTTTTTGAAGATGAAGTAGATGAAGCAACAAAACGACTGACAACTATGTTAGAACCCATGATCATTATGGTACTAGGAATTGTGGTAGCATTCATCGTAATTGGAATTGCTTTGCCAATGTTTGATCTGTCAAAGACAGTGGCATGATGAATACTTTACAAGAAACAATAAAAAAGATATCACGGGTAGTAATTACCCTTGATAAATAAAATTATTTTTATTCTAAGGAGGAGTTTAAATGAAAACAATCAAAAAAAATGAAAAGGGGTTCACTTTAGTTGAACTGGTAATCGTAGTAGCTATTTTGGCAATTCTTGCAGCACTTTTGGTGCCAAGGATTATGGGCAATGTGGAGGATGCTAAAAAGTCAAAAGAAATAGCGAATGCTCGAACGATAGCAAGTGAAATAACTATACAAAATGCTCTGGTAAAAGTAGAAGGTACTGGTACTACTATTCCTAACCCCCTTCCTGCGAGTGGAGAAAGAACACTTCAAGATAGTAATAGTTCAAATGCTGAAACATACTATAATGGAAGTTTTGGGAAATTACCTGATGATTCGATTTGTACAATTACAGTTGATAGCGCTGGTAATGCTACAGTTGTAGAAACTACTCCAACTCCATAATCAACAATTTAATTAGTTTACATTTATAAAATATTTTGACTCCAAGTGGAGGTTTGTTTTGTGAGCAAATTAGTTAAATCAAATAATAAGGGATTTTCCTTAGTAGAAATAG
>DUNZ01000223.1 GCA_012839085.1 Clostridiales bacterium | reverse complement strand
TTTATGGATTTCTCGTTATCAATTGCATAGAATTTATGTACCATTTGAGGAAGCCCCCAAGTTCCCAGGGATGTGAGTATCACTACACCCAGTAAATTCATGGGATCTGGACCAAAAAAGGAGGCAAAGGCACCCGGCTGTCCTAGGGTTACTGGTACATCGCTTTCCAATTGAGCTAATTGATTGATTGCATTTATAAAGCCACCATTATTATTCAAAACTGCTATTATGACAGCTGCAATCCCTACAAGCATGATAATTCCTTGGATAAAATCATTGATGGCAGTAGCCATATATCCACCCATGATAACATATACACCAGTTAAGATAGCCATGGTCCACACACAAACCGAATATGGAACATCAAAAGCCATACCAAAAAGTCTTGATAAGCCGTTATAAACGGATGCTGTATAAGGGATTAAAAATATAAATGCAATCCCTGAAGCAGCGATTTTCAAAGGTTTACTATGGTATCGACTACCAAAAAAATCCGGCATGGTCGCAGATCTTAAGTGATTGGTCATTACTCGGGTTCTTCGACCCAAAATTCCCCAAGCCAAAAGACTTCCAATCAAGGCATTTCCAAGCCCGATCCAGGTTGAAGAAAGTCCGTACTTCCAACCGAATTGCCCTGCATAACCTACGAAAACCACAGCCGAAAAATATGAGGTGCCATAGGCAAAGGCAGTTAACCAAGGACCAACAGATCTGCCTCCTAAGACAAAATCTCCGACATTGGATGCATGTTTTCTAGCATAGATCCCAACGGATAACATAATGGCAAAGAAAATAATTAAAAATATAATTTTTATTATCATGTTTTTACCCTCTCTTTTATGCTTTAACGCTTTAAAGCGTCGGAACTTTAAAGCAATAGTAACAAAATTACGATACTTTGTCAACTAGATAACAAGATTTCTTTCGTCTTTTTTTGTTGTTTTTTTAACATAAAAGAGCAGATTTAGATTGACTTTTCATGCAATAAAACGAATAAGCCATACAATCAAGGAATGGATTATGTATGCTAACTAGTGGTTCATGCCATAGTAAATTAAAATGATAGAAAGGATTGCAGATAAGGGCAAAAGAATAAAGAATTTAGGATGTTTCGTTTTATGAGAAAATAGAATCATCCCTAAGAAAGAACCTGTCCCCCCTCCCATGAAAGCAATCAAAAGAAGGGTACGCTCTGAAATGCGCCACCCCTTCTTAATTGCTCGGTATTTATCAATTCCCATAGTTACCAATCCTACCCCATTCATCACGAAGAGATAGGAGGCAACCAGGGATAATATGATTTCTTTCATAAATACCTCCCTGTTGCCAACCTATTTCAGAAAATTTCAATTAAACTCCTACTTAAGATTTAATAGATTTCAATTTAGACTTAAGTTTTTCCAACTAAAGCTTCAAATAAGTTTCGACTTAAATCTCAAATAGCTTTCAACTTATCTTTCAGTAGGTTCCAACTAAAACCTCAAATAAGTTACAACTTAAATCTCAAATAGCTTTCAACTTATCTTTCAGTAGGTTCAAACTTAATCTTCTATATTTTTACGATCAATCGCAATACTTAATTCTTCTAATTGCTTATCATCCACGATATTAGGAGCATCGGTCATCAAACAGGAAGCATCTTTAACTTTGGGAAAGGCAATGACATCACGAATACTATCCACCTTAGCCATAAGCATAACTAAGCGATCCAGTCCGTAAGCCAATCCCGCATGAGGTGGTACTCCATATTTAAAGGCATTTAAGAGGAAGCCAAAACGCTCGTATGCTACTTCTTTGCTAAATCCAAGAACTTCAAACATTTTCTCTTGAACCTCGCTCTGGTAAATACGAACAGAACCACCACCAATTTCAGTACCATTTAAAACAATATCATAAGCTTTGGCTCTTACCTTACTAGGATCCTTATCTAATAAAGCTAAGTCCTCCTCCATAGGCATGGTAAAGGGATGATGTTTCGCTACATATCGATCCTCTTCCTTGGAATACTCTAATAGAGGGAATTCGGTTACCCAGAGGAACTTATAGACATTTTTATCTAGTAATCCTAAATTCTTAGCAATCTCTAGACGAAGATTTCCTAATACATCAAATACCACTTCATCTTCATCCGCTGCAAATAAGAGTAGGTCACCAGGTTTACCATCCATCTTGGCAACCAAAGCCTGTAATTCTTCTTCGGTCATAAATTTTGCAAAGGAAGACTTGTAGGAGCCATCTGCATTCACTGCTAGATAAGCAAGACCCTTTGCACCAAAGTCTTTGGCAAAAGCTACTAAGGCATCAATCTTCTTTCTTGGCATATCTGCCTGACCTTCTACATTAATACCTCTTACAGATCCGCCATTTTCCAAGGCTCCAGTAAATACGCCAAAGCCACAATCCTTTACAACATCGGATACATTCTTTAATTCCAATCCAAAGCGGATATCCGGCTTATCGGATCCGAAACGTTCCATAGCTTCTTTGTATGTCATTCTTTGAATTGGAAGTGGAAGGTCAATTCCAATACTCTCCTTAAACATTCTTTGTAAAAGTCTTTCATTCACATCAATTACATCATCCACATCCACAAAGGACATTTCCATATCGATCTGAGTAAATTCCGGCTGACGATCAGCACGTAAATCCTCATCACGGAAACATTTTACGATCTGGAAATAACGGTCATAGCCGGAACACATAAGCAATTGCTTAAATAATTGTGGTGACTGAGGTAAGGCGTAGAAATTTCCAGGATGTACACGGCTTGGAACCAAGTAATCCCTTGCACCTTCTGGAGTACTCTTGGTCAACATCGGTGTTTCTATTTCTAAAAAACCTTCATCAGACAAAAATGAACGAGTAATATTGGCAACCTTGCTGCGAAGAATCAGATTTCTTTGTAAGTCTGGTCTTCTAAGGTCCAGATAACGATATTTTAATCTCAAATCATCCTTAGTCTTACTATCCTCTTCGATGGGAAAGGGAGGTGTCTCTGCTTCCGAAAGAATACGGATTTCCTTGGCTCTGATTTCAATATCACCGGTAGCAAGATTTTCATTGATTGCACCGCTACGAGCCTCCACTTTTCCCACTACAGCAATGACAAATTCACTTCTTAGGCGTTCTGCTTTTGCAAAACCTTCCTTGCCCACATCGCTTTCCTCAAATATAATTTGAAGCAGACCGGAACGATCCCTTACATCCACAAATATAATACCGCCCTTATTTCTACTTTTTTGTACCCAACCCATAATTGTTACTGTCTCGCCAATATTATTTCGACTAACTTCAGTACACCTATGGCTTCTGCGTAGTCCTTTCATTGATTCTGCCATATTAATTTCTCCTTTATCTTAACTTAAAACTTCTTATTGTATATCATGATAGATTCATTTTATTCTAATGCATTTTATTTTATCTGTCCATAGAATTTTATATATTTACTTATAGTTGAAAGTTTTCATAAAAATCAAGACACTTTCTATTCTTGGTCACAGGCCTAACATAAGCTTTAGCCACTCGTACGTGTTCCGGATGAATGGTATAAGCTTTTAAGGCTTCCTCTGTTTCAAATAAACTATCCAACATCAGATCCGCATCGGATGTATCTATAGACTTGGTCAATACAGCCATGGATACGATCCCCTCAAGGATGTTTTTTAGGTTTTCCAATTCTTTTTTTATCTTTTCTGCATGTTTCGCCTTTTCTTCCTCTGTTAAACCATCAACAAAATTCCATGCGACGATATGACGTACCATCTTAATCCTCCTTCACTTAAGTCACCCTATACTGCATTATATGGGCTTTGACTAATTATTTCAACCCGCAATATAGCGCTCTATTTCTAATTTCATTTGCGACACATACTTCATTGCCTTACGCCGTTCCTTATTGGCTATGGTACGGCTTATTGCATTAGAAAGATCCTTTAAGCACTCTAAATCGTTTTTACTTGCCAGTTCATGAATTTCTGCTAATAAAAAGTTGGCGATATCATAATTGGCATATTCCAAGGCAGCTTCTAACATCTTGATATCCAATTGTATTTCTCTTAAATCATTTTGGCTAATTCTTTCTAATATCTTATTATGGAAATTTTCATGCTTACTTTTTGTCACCGTCTCAATGATTTGGTATAATTCATCCAACTGAATTGGCTTTGTAATGTATTCGTCCAAGCCAAAACG
>DUNZ01000222.1 GCA_012839085.1 Clostridiales bacterium | reverse complement strand
GTTCGATTTGATTCTATGGTGGACGTGGACTATTATCGTCATGGTGGAATTTTACAGATGGTATTAAGGCAAAAACAAGAGGAACTAAGGAAGAAACAAGAGGAAAAAAAGAAATAACAAAAGGAACTACGGATAATCCAGTGGAACCAAGGATAAATAAGTGGAACAAAGAATAATCTAGTGGAACTACGGATAATCCAGTGGAACCAAGAATAATCCAGTGAAACTAAGAATAATCCAGTGGAACTACGGATAATCCAGTGGAACCAAGGATAAATAAGTGGAACAAAGAATAATCTAGTGGAACTACGGATAATCCAGTGGAACCAAGATAATCTAGTGGAACTACGGATAATCCAGTGGAGCTAAGAAAATAGTAAGAGGAACTAAAGAAATAACAAGGGGGCTATGCTTTCATAATTTTTAGAAATTTGATAACTATAATAGTATAGACCTTATTGTGAAACAAGCATAAGAGAAGGAGAAGGTAGATGCAAAAATTATCATTGAATGGTTCTTGGAAAATGAGGGAACTGAATGGAAAACATTTGCTTCCAGCTATCGTTCCCGGTTCTGTAATGTCTACTTTATTAGCGAATGATCGGATTGAAGATCCTTTCTGGAGATTAAATGAATATAAAACTAGAGAACGTTTTCGCCTTGACTACGAATTTTGCAGGGATTTTAATGTACCTAGAGAACTGTATGAAATGAAAAAAATAGAGCTAGTCTGTTACGGATTGGATACTCTAGCTGAAATTTATATCAATGATGTTTTGTTAGCAAAAACCAATAATATGCATCGTACTTGGAGATTGGATTGTAAGCATCTGCTCCATGAAGGTCAAAACCAGATTAGAATTATTTTTCGATCACCGATTCAATATATTGAAAACTATGAGCCAGAAGAAGGAAAAGAAATCCGCATTATTCCCAGTGGTGGCATGGCAGGAAATCATTATCTAAGAAAGGCCCATTGTATGTTTGGATGGGACTGGGGAGCCCAGATACCGGATTGCGGAATCTGGCGGGATATTGAAATCATCGGATTTTCTCATGCAAGAATTAAGGATGTTGAAATTATTCAAATCCACAGTAAGAATCATGTAGACTTGTTAATTAATACTGCTACTGAAGAATTGACCAAAGGAAGTTATTCCTTGGAATTCCAATTAACCTATCCTCAGGGGAAGGTAATAAAGCAAGAAAAACAAATCTATAGCAAACGGGATATTTCTACCCTTCGGGTAGAACATCCGAAACTTTGGTGGCCTAGGGGATATGGAGATCAGCCTCTCTATCAATTAGAAGTACGTTTGATGAATGAGGGTTATCAATGTGATAGCAAAGGATACCGGATTGGTCTTCGTACCTTAACCATCAGTCAAGAAAAAGATGAGTGGGGCAGAGAGTTTGCCTTTATGGTGAATGGTGTAAAAATATTTGCCAAGGGTGCAAATTATATACCGGAAGATACCATCTACCCACACATTTCCCATGAAAGAATCTCTTATCTCATTGATTCTTGTATTCGGGCAAATTATAATTGCCTTCGTATTTGGGGAGGTGGCTACTACCCCAGTGATTATTTCTATGATTTGTGTGATCAATATGGTTTGATTGTATGGCAGGATTTCATGTTTGCATGCAATATTTATGATTTTAACAAAGAATTTGAAGATAATGTTGTTGAAGAAATAAGGGACAATGTCCGAAGATTTCGGCACCATGCTTGTCTTGGACTCTGGTGTGGTAATAATGAGATTGAGTCTGCATGGCATAATTGGGGTGGATTTAAAGAACATTCTCCTTATCTAAAAGCGGATTACATTAAGCAATTTGAATATGTAATTCCCAAAATTGTAAAAGAAAATGACAGTGAAACCTTTTACTGGCCATCCTCCCCATCCTCTGGAGGCTGTTTTGATCATCCAGATGATGAAAATCGTGGAGATGTTCATTATTGGGAAGTATGGCATGGGCAAAAACCTTTTGAAGATTATCAGAACTATTATTTTCGTTTTTGTTCGGAGTTTGGATTTCAATCCTTCCCATCCATAAAAACTGTCAAATCCTATACCGTGGAAGAAGACCGTAATATTTTCTCCAAGGTGATGGAAAGCCATCAAAAAAATGAGGCTGCTAACGGAAAAATCCTATACTATTTATCTGAAAACTTTTTATATCCCAAGGATTTTGAAAGCCTACTTTATGTAAGTCAAGTTCTCCAAGGGATTGCCATTAAGTTTGGGGTAGAGCACTGGAGAAGAAATCGAGGACGCTGTATGGGGGCTCTTTATTGGCAGCTCAATGATAGTTGGCCAGTAGCTTCTTGGTCCAGTATAGACTACTACGGTAGATGGAAAGCCCTTCATTACATGGCCAAAAAATTCTATGCTCCAGTTGCAGGAAGTCTTGTGAAACGAGGGAATCTTGTGGAATTCCATATTCAGAATGAAAGCATGGAAAAGACTAGGGCAAAGGTTGAGATATCCTTAAAAACCATGGATTTTGAGCTGATCTCTTCCCAAACCATGGAAGGCACTATAGGAGCCCTAGAAGCCATGAAACTTGGAGAAATTGATTTTAGTCAAGAAATTTTAGGACAAGAGGAAAAGGTGTATGTGGAAGCAGTTTTCTATGATGATTCTGGCTATCTAAGTACAGAGTTGACCACATTTGTTCCTTTCAAACATTTGTCACTGAAAAATCCTAAGATAACATATACTGTCATAGAAGAAGAGGAACAGTATCGAATCGAATTAATGGCAAAATCTCTTGCCTGCTTTGTGGAATTGGACTTTGAAGAGAGTGATGCCATATTTGAAGATAACTATTTTCATATCACCGGTGAGGATTTAAAAGTAATACGATTAGAGAAATCCGATATTAGGGGTAAAATGATTTCTAGTTGCAAGGAGTTAGAAGAAAAACTTCGGGTACGCAGCCTTTGGGATAGTTATGAATAAGGAATAAGCATATGAAAAGAGCGCATATACTTTTATAAAGATTGAATGTCAAATCTTCTTTGATATCCCAATCAATGTAAGAATAAAGGGAATGCGCTCTTTTAACTTATCTATATTTCCAAAGGATGGTGTTATTTGATGCAAAGTTTAATAAGAATGGAAAGTCTGGTTTTTCGAGAAAATGGTTTTGAAATCCATTACCCCCAAATAGTATCTGGGAGTACTATAGAAAAAATCAATTTATGGAATCAAATTATTATACAAGATATGAATCAGATCATTGAGTTATATTCCTACAGGCCTTTCCCGGAATTAGAGCCGGATCTAGTAGGACAAATAACTCTTCGTCTAGTATATGAAAGTCATCTTTTAAATGATCGTTATTTAAGTATATTTTACAAGGCTTCTTATTTTAATCCCTATTCCCCCTATCCAAGTGAGTTAGTCTATACAACCAATATCGATTTATATAAAGATAGGAGAATTCGATTGTCGGATATTGTTAATGTAAATCAAGAATTCATCAATCAGTTTCGACAGTGGGAATTCATTCCCCTGGAAGAGAGTAATGAGGAAGTGAACCTAGCAATCCGGGATTATTTTAATCAAATTTCAGATGAGGCTTTGTTTCAGGGGTTTATGGCTGCAGATCAAATCGGAAGTGAAAATACCATGGGGGTTTTTACATATTTAAAGCCTGGCCGATTGGGAATTAGTATGGAAGCACCAAACTATATTGGAGGGCATGTAGAATTTGAAGGGGATTTCATGCTTAATTAGTAGAATACAATATCTATAGAATATGCTTAAAAGAAATATTTTTTATAATAAAAAAGAACCGGAGAATAAGCGGGGGTTTCTCCGGTTCCCAATAGGTAGTTCGCTATATAATCAATCAATTGTAATTGATTTATACCATATCATTCTGATTCATTATCTTTTTCAGTTCATCCATAAAGGTATTAATATCTTTAAATTCACGGTATACCGATGCAAATCTTACATATGCTACCGGATCCAAATCTTTTAATTTATCCATTAGGATTTCACCTATGATATGACTGGGAATTTCCTTGTCTTCACGATTGAAAATCTGAGTTTCAACTTCATCCACCAGTTTTGTTATCTGGTCAACGGAAATTGGCCTCTTATGACAGGAACGAAATACTCCAGCCTCGATTTTAGAACGATCATAAGATTCTCGATTATTATCCTTCTTAATTACAACAAGAGGAATTGCTTCCACCTTTTCATATGTAGTAAATCTTCGATTACATTCATCACATTGCCTTCTTCTGCGGATGGAATTGTTCTCGTCAGATGGTCTGGAATCAATTACTTTGGTATTATCATTACCACAAAAAGGGCATTTCATTAGTAATCCTCCTAATTTATAATCCGTATACTCTCCCCAACATATTTCTGCAATTTAGGATTTGATACACCTTAATTATAGTGAATATTCTTAAATCGGTCAAGCTTAAAATTACAAAAAACAACAATTCTTATCATATTTTAAAAATTACAAATTTAAATACATTTTACCAAACATTTTTCTGCATCCACATCCACTAAAATAATATCCACACCGATTTGCTTAATATTACAACGACTAATCACATATTCATGATCCCTTCCTAAAATCCCCCATATTTTACATGGGCCTGGAACAATAATATGGGTTATTAGACCGGTGCAAATATCAAATTCAATATCTCCAACATAACCTAGGCGTTCGCAATCCCTGCAATTAATAACCTCTTTTTCGCGAAGCTCACAAATTCGCATAATATCACCTATATCATTTCTTGATTTATTATATGCGGCTAGGGGGAATGTGACACTTAATTTGATTGTCTTTGTTTGACTTCTACTTTATGAATAAAGAATGAAGTACTATACTTATGGCAAT
>DUNZ01000221.1 GCA_012839085.1 Clostridiales bacterium | reverse complement strand
GTTCTATAGTCCGTATATTCTATAGTTCTTTTATTCTATATTCCTTATGTTCCATAAGTCCTCATATTCTATAGTCCTTTTATATTATGCAATTGTATCAATTAAATATTTCTATCTTAAAGAAGATAAGAAAAGTTCATGATATAAGATTAATTATGTTCAAAATTATCGTTATGATGTTAAGTTCAAGGATGAAAGGATTAAGAAAAAGCAACTAGGATGTAAACTCCATTTCCTTGCTTTCCGAGATAATCTCTTGAATGAGATCCCTTTCATCCATAGGATATTTTACACCTTTTATCTCTTGGTAATTCTCATGGCCTTTCCCTGCTAAGACAATCACATCGCCGTCTAGGGCATTTTCCAGGCAATATCGAATGGCTTCTTTTCGATCAATGATGGTAATATAATCTCCTTGCCCTCGTTTTACTCCAATCAAAATATCGTTAATGATATCCTGAGGTTCTTCAAACCTTGGGTTATCAGAAGTAATTACTGTTAAATCAGCCATCTTTGAGGACACCTCTCCCATCTCATATCTTCGGCTCTTGGCACGGTTGCCACCACAACCAAAGAGACAGACGAGCCGTTTTGGTTGATACTCCCTTAAGGTAGATAGTAGACTCTCCAAACTCATGGCATTATGGGCATAATCAATGATGACGGTGTATCGATCAGAGACAGGAACCATTTCTACTCTTCCTCTGACTTTAACCCTAGCCAAAGCCTGCTTCAATGCTTCCATTTCCACACCAAAATGTCTGCAAATAGCAATGGCACACAAGGAATTGTAAACACTGAATTTCCCTGGGGTAGCTACCATAACATCAAAATCATTTCGCCCATTTACACGATAGGCAATACCGAGAAATCCCGGCTTTGAAACCAACTCAATATGGCTAGCCTGATAATCGGCTTGATGACAAATCCCATAGGTTTCAATTTGGCAAGTATGCCCTTGTATAATTTCATGGGCATGGGGATCATCAATATTAATTAAACCAATTTTACATTGTTGAAATAACTTACTTTTACAGCTTAAGTAATCTGCAAAATCTTTATGTTCATTGGGTCCAATATGATCTGGTACAATGTTGGTAAAAACACCATAATCAAAGGTAAATCCATCCACTCGATTTAGCATTAAGCCCTGTGATGAAACCTCCATGACAACACATTGGCATCCGGCTTCTACCATTTGGGCAAAGGTCTTTTGAAGGAGAAAGGATTCTGGCGTTGTGTTATTAGCCGGGATCCTTTTATCCCCAATGATAGTTTCAATCGTTCCAATTAGGCCAGTCTTAATTCCTGTACTTTCTAAAATGGATTTTACCATATAAGTGGTCGTAGTCTTTCCTTTCGTTCCTGTAATCCCTATGGTCTTCAATTGTTTCGCTGGATAACCAAAAAACGCAGCCGACATAAATGCCAAGGCTTTCCTGGTATTTTGAACATAAATCACAGTCAAACCAGAGGGATAATCCATCTTCTTTTCTACCACTATGGCAATCGCACCCTTTTCTACTGCTTCTCCAATATAATCGTGAGTATCCAGGTTGGAACCCTTTATACATACAAAAACACAGCCTTTTGTGATTTTTCTTGAATCATACACCAAATCTGTGATAGAAACATGAACTTCTCCTTGGTAACATTGATACTCCAAATGCTCTAACAAATCGTCCAGATACATCGGAAGACCCCCTTTATATGATAAGATCAAATCTCACGCCTTGAACCCATCCGTTGTGAGATTAATAATACAAGAAAAAATTCTTATAATCATTCGTTTCTTCCCAGATTTATGGTTTTATCCCTTCTGATTCTAGCAGTGTTTTTATGTACTTTCTATAATTCAAATGCCTTTTCTATTTATAAAGCTTCTAACTTATTAAACTCTTAGCTGCTAGAGAGCTCATCCTGTACTGAGTGCTTTGATCATAAATAATAAGACCATAGTTCTTTCCTATTAAATAAAAATATTTCTTAATATAATTATAGGCGAAATAAGATTTTTGTAAAGAAAAAGATAGGATGTGCGCTTTCACCCATCCCATCCAATATCATTGGTTTTTCTTCTTTTGCATCTCCCATATTTTTACTTTCCTTTGATGACATGTTTTCAAACATTCTTAACATATCTTGATTTAAATTTTCATATTTATTACTGGTATTTTTTTAAGTTTATACTGATTTACTGTTTGTAAAAAAAACCATAGCTAAGGATTTATTAAATAAACCTCTCTTGTGGTTCTTTTGAAATATAATAATCATATTTTTTCTTCTATTACTTCTATTATTATACCTATCCGCATCATAAAAATCGTGTCATATTCCTGCCTGTAACGGGATTCCATCGATTTATATTCTAATACTCTAATTTTTCCTTTAAAAAACTGCCCGTTCTTAGTTCGTCAAAGGCCAATTCTAGCTCTTCTTTCTTATTCATCACGATTGGTCCTCCCCATGCAATGGGTTCTTCAAGTTTATCTGAGCTTATGAATAATATCTGTATATCCTCATGAAGAGCCTCAATATCTAGTGAAGTTCCCTCTGTTAACTTGACTGCCGTTTTTTCACTTATGGTTTCATCTGCAACTTTAGCATCACCTACTAATAGAAATACTAGGATCGATTTGTCTTCTTTTGTTTCAATGGTAAATTTATTGTTAGCCTTCAATATAATATGGTAATAATCCAAAGGTAAATATTTCCCCATAAAGCCTTTATGATCTTTATAACTGCCGCTGATTAGTCTTAAAATCCCTCCTTCTATAGGGATTTCTTCTATCTCATCTTTCTTTATACTATGGTATTCTGGCATAGACATCTTATCTTTTGCAGGCATATTGAGCCAAAGCTGAACTCCTAGTAACTTGTCCGATGCCGGTAGCTGTTCTTCGTGCAAAATTCCTGATCCAGTGGTCATCCATTGAACCTCTCCATCAGTAATCTTATCCTCATTACCTAAACTATCTTTATGAACCATAGCCCCATGAACAACAAGACTAATGGTCTCTATGCCTCTATGAGGATGCATAGGAAAACCTGCTGTATAATCATCTGGATTTTTACTGTCAAAAGAGTCTAGCATTAAGATAGGATCATAGGTGATGGCTGTAGTATTATCCAATACTCTAAATAAGCTTACCCCAGCCCCATCCTTAGTTCGATAACCTGTAACCTTGTCTCTTACTTTTCTTTTCATTTCATTCCTCCTAATTCACTTTATTTGAGCCCTGGCTCGTTGCTTTTAACACGATAACTACCTCAAATCAGTTTCTTTAGCAAATTGAAAAACATGGATGACATATTCCTCTCTTTATAACTTTCCTAATATCCTTAATACTATGCAAGTATTATTAAGTTGCTTCATATAGCAACATACCAAACTCTTTATATTCAATTTGTTATAATCCTGTTTTTTTGTGCATGAAATTAATCTTTGATTTTCATTATTTCTAAGTGAGAACTTAAATTTTTGAGAAATGAATCTTCTTGAAACTTAATCATCCATAGATATTTGACATATTGAGCTTAGGCCAATCATAGCATAAATATATCAGAATACCTAGTGTTTATTTAATGTTTATAAAACAAGCAGGAAATAGACAGATGACAGATAGGCTAGAAAATGATAACTTAATTGGATTTCTGTAAGTAATCAAAAATATATACGATTGAATCGTGTTACAAAGCTGGGGAGGGATTATCGGTATGGATCGCTTACTATTAGCAAAAGTACATAAAGTTCAGCTTGAGATTGCTAATGAAGTAAAAAGAATTTGTGATAAATATCATATTACATATTTTTTAATTGCAGGTACACTACTTGGGGCTGTAAGACACAAGGGCTTTATCCCCTGGGATGATGACTTGGATATCGGTATGTTAAGAAAGGATTACATAAGATTTCTAAAAATAGCAAGAAAGGAATTAAAGGATTACTATTTTTTAGAAACTTGGAAAGTATCACCGGGATATGGAATGCCATTTGCAAAGATAAGAAAGAATGGCACCAAATATATAGAAAGAAATTCAAAAAATGTGAATTGTCATCCTGGAATATATATTGATATTTTCCCTTTTGATCATGTTCCAAATAGTAAATTGCTTAGATTGATTCATGAATATCAATTAAAATTTTATCAATATGTAATTCTAGAATTATGTAATTATAAAGTATCATTGAATAGCAAAAGTATAAAAGGATTCATTTATAATTTGTTAAAGCAAAGAGTAAAAGGCTTCCATATTAAATATCTTAAAAAGAAGTATGAAATGATATCAAAAAAATATAACAAGAAGCCAACAGAATTTGTACTAGCAGTTGGCGGATCCTATGGATATAAGAAAGAAACTATTAAGTTTTCTTGGGTATCACAAACGGATGAACTGGACTTTGAAGGTCACTCATTCAAAGTACCTAAAGGATATAAAGAATATTTAGCTTGTTTGTATGGTGACTTTATGACACCACCACCAACAAATCAAAGGTATAATCGCCATGATATAATAGAAGTTAATTTTTTTGTTAACCTTAGTCGCTAGAAAATTTGAAAGCAGAGATTTTTTAATAGAAATGAATCCGTTGGCAATGACTTGAAATGTTTTTAAAACAATTATGGGGCTGTCACACTAAATGTGCGACGAACTTTTTACATTAGTGATGTTTATCACATATTGAATTTACAAAAATAGCATGTGACTATCAATCCAACAGAGACACGTTCTTACTCGGTTGCCGCACATAGCGGTACATAAGGTTGTGGCAGAGGAGGACATCTGCCACAACCTAAGTAGCGATGGCGGCAAACGGTCTCTTTATGGATGAATAGTCACACGCTGGCTCGGTTACTTAATATTGATATGGAATACTGGTCTGTCCTATGACTTGCCTTAAAATTTATTTACAAAACACAAATCTATTGATTTTGCACAATTCCCGACCTTCAAAATTCCCTTTGATCCAGCTCACACGACCATGTTCCACCGTAAAGAAAAGTGCATGAACACCAGTGATACTACCTACCTCTATTTCCATAATTCCGTCATGTCTTAATATTTCACATTTTCCAATCTCAGGTCCGTCTTCCGCATCCAAATGAACATGCAAAATTCCTGTCTGACCAGAGCCTTCCATTTCGATACATAGTTTTAGACCTGTTCCCGAATAATCATGGCCAAAATCAAAATACCTGTATCCAATTACATCACCAGAGCAAATGTTTACGATGGGGCGTGTGAAGATATCTTTTTCTGCAATAAAGCATTTTCCCTTAAGCACACAGGCAAGCTCAGCCTTTGTCTCCTCATAGGGATTAAGGCACTCTGAAAAGCCCAGGGATGTCATGGGAACACAAGTGAAAGAACCATCTTCCTTTAGCTCAATTTTCTCAACACAAGCACGTCTTGACATGATTGTATTATTGGTCATCTTGTGGTAAAAAATATACCATTGTCCCTTTATATTGCACACGGAGCCATGGTTGTTACCTCCAGGATAATCATCTGAATTATCTACAATATATCCTCTATAAGTGAAAGGACCTGTGGGCTTATCTGAGGTTGCATAGGCCAAACGGGACCCCTTTCTAGGAGAATAGATGAGATAATATGTATTGCCTAATTTTCTTGGTGAGCAAGCCTCAAAAAATTCAAAATCCCCAGTCTTTGGGATAATGTCCTTCTTATAACTTCCGGGAATTACAGTACGCATATCCCTTGGATCCAGCTCAAACATATAGGAATGCAAATATCCACAATATACATACACTCGGCCATTGTCATCCACCAACACCCCAGGATCTATCATGATCGCATCCCGCATATCACGACAGGCGATTTCGAATTGTGTACCCTCTTCCTCCGGTTTACCGTCGATGAGGAAGTCGTCCAGTGCATCAGGATTGCTCAAATATTTTTCAGGATGAGCCTCCAGATCCGCTAGCTGGGCAGCCGTATCATATTTTCCAAGCAATTTAAAAGGACCTTCGGGGCGATCGCTTACAGCAACGCATCCTGGTTCATTTACAATGTAAGCAAATAAATAATACTTCCCATCCTTTTCAACAACATCTGGGGCATACAGCTCATTGGTCGCCCAAGGCACATCACTTTCATGGTTCTTATCCACTCTTGTATGAAAACAATCTCCATGACAAGTCCATTGATTTAAGTCATCCACAGATGCGGACCAAACTTTTAATTTGTAATCACAAAAATCTTCTGAATTCACTCTGTCATGAGAACCATAAACATATACTCTGTCTCCGAAAACTCTCGGTTCTCCGTCAGGTATGTACTCCCAAGTAGGTAAATATGGATTTGGCATTTGTCTTCTATTCCTTTCCTCTTCTTATGTTTTTATGGTTTTTTAATCCCATTCTTTTTTAATTCAACTTTGCATTTTGCTTTTCCAAGTTTCTTCAGCCAGAAACCAGTAATAGATTCTATTTGGATCATTGCTTGGATACTAAGCGTAAGTTCATTTAAGATTGCTGCGCGTCCTTTCTCTGTTAAAGTATATATTGCTTTCTAGCTATAATTTACTACACATTCATCAAGATGTAAATTGATTAGTTTTCATTCATGGAATAAAACAAAGTCAGTTCATATCAGCTTTACTTCTTTGAATTTCTCTTGTATATACTTACACTACTGAAAGAAGGAATCATTATCCTTGCAGGCAATAGCACAAGTTATGAGGCAGTCGAAAGCCTTGGTCCTGTAATTAATGAGCTGCTGATACACCCTGAGCAAAATCTTGATATGGGAAAACATCTTCCCGAAATATTACCTGGGTTTTGTTTGCTTATCTATCCATTTAAAAACCGACCTGGTTTCCCAAGTCGATTTTCCATGTACCATGTCCGTGCCTATTTTTTATTTTTATAATACTTTTTCCCTTACTTACCTTCCTAGATCTATAATGTTTTGAATGAGCCCTTTACACTTTCCACAAGGTTCGCCAGTTTCTTCATTTACACCTGTTCCAGCGCCAGTTACCTCTCCAACCTTTTCTACTGTATCAGCGCCATTTTTTACTGCATTTACTACAGCCTTTAGAGAAACATTCTTACAACCACAAACAGAAGAAAGTATAGCATTTAACTCACTTTTACATCCTTCACACTCTGTACATACACCTACTTGTTCAACCAATTCATCTACTGTTCTTGCACCAGAAGTCATCGCTTTTCTGATTGATAGATAATCTACTTCATTTTCTGTACATATTACTCTGTTTTTTGCCATATTATTATGTCTCCTTCGTTTGTTATTTTGCTTGTCTATAATAACATATAAATTTAGTCATATCCAGATAGTTTTCATAGCCATTACATAGCGCTTCACATCCATAAGTATATGGAAAACTATCATTGCTCTAGCTCTTTGTAAAAATAGCTTAACCCAAAAGTAGTCTATGCATTTATCTATTCTTTTATATGCTCATTTGCGTCTAATATTGAAAAGCTAGGCAATATCGCCTAGCTTGTTCATATTTTCTCTAACCATTCCTTCTTTATAACGAGTATCATTTTAGCATGTTATATTCTAAAATTATAAGAACTTTTGTTATTACTTGCAAACAAGGCAACCTGCTATAGATATATTTAAACTTACAAAGCATATACCTTGTGGATTTGCCCCACACTTAACTTTTATTTCCTCGACACAGTCAAACGTAGCCAAAATTTCAGTATCGGGAGTAATATCTATTTTAATAGTCTGATAAGACTGAACAATTATTAACTGATAAGGACATATCGTCTGATTAGCTGTTTTTTGCAAGGTAACTGTTGGGAGACATTTTGCAGAATGTAAACTGATTCTATAAAGAAAAATCGTAGTCAATCATAATGAAGTTTATTAATTTCTTTGGAAGATATTTTTATTTTACAATGTAAGAAAGCCAGATTTCTCTGGCTTCCTTAAGTATGCGTCCGCAAACACATACCCCAATTATTATCTATAGTATACCGCAACAGCTAAAAAACAATTAGAAAATATTTTTCAAATTCACGAACAAAAACTCAATTCCATTATTACGTAAATGGCGCATCAGACCATCGGTTGACTTATAACTCATAAAATCCTCCTGGCATCTGTCATATGTTTATTATACAACCTAATATTGAGAAAAACAATACGACTAAGAATCAGGAAAAGAGCCCTATGGGCAGAAAATTCACCCCCATATTAAAACAAAACCGTACTATGTGAATTTACCTTATATACTCCTCTACTATCATTCTTGCCCCATCTGTCTTAATAGTTATTGCACCACTTTCTGCGGTTATCTTCACTTCTGCTCCAATTCTTTGCAAACGTTCCAATAAATCCACATGGGGATGGCCGTACCTACTTTTCTTTCCACTAGATATGAATGCAAATTCCGGCCGAACTAG